>JAOZUK010000014.1:41414-55041 GCA_029938715.1 Bacteroidales bacterium
GCTATACTTATTTTATCGGCATGCATTGGCAGATAGGACGAAATCGTAAGTGGAGAAATTTTTTAAGTAAATTTCATGTATACGGAGGATTACTCACAGCGGGATTTCTGATTCTATTTGCCATCAGCGCATTTTACCATCAGCACCATCTGAAGTTCCCAAAACCGGGAAGCAAAGTGACACAATGGGAACAACACCTGAACATTCCTGATATTCCGGATAAGCTGGAATTTAAGTTGGCTGTCCGTGATTCAATGGGAATATTTGGTCATGCTCCCTGGTGGGAGGATTATATTGATAGTCTGGGAGTGCATCATTTTATGATAGGCAGACCCGGAAAAAGATATTGGATCACTGTGCCTGATCGAGGCAATATTTATAAGGTGGATGAGATCAGAACCGGCTTCTGGGATGTTTTGATCCAGCTGCACCCTCTCGCCGGGGGGATGCGAGGTCATGGTAAGGGACCATTTTTTATCAGCGCATGGAAAATCATTGCTTTGCCAATGGCCCTGGTTCTTCTGGGTGTGATGGTCATTACCATTCATTTTTGGTATGTGCGTTCATTTAAGAAGCGCAGAAGTTGGATCATCGTTGGTGCTATGGTCCTATTTCCTTTAATCTTATTGACGTTTATATGGCTGGTAGGATGAAATATAGCAAATTGGTACACAAGATACATTTGATTTCGAGCATGATCATATTTTCATTTTTGCTTATGTATCTTCTCACAGGAATTATTAAGATAAATCACAACTTGTTTGAAATTCCGCCGGTTGAAGTTAGCCAGTATACAGTACCAGTAGAAAAAATGATGGATGGAACTCCCCGGGAGTATACAAAGTATCTGGAAGAAAAATATAATTTTAGAGGCAGGATCAATTTCAAAAAGGATCAAAAGGAGAACTGGGTATTTAATTTTAATTTTCCGGGAGACAATATCCAGATAACACTTACGCCTGCTCAGGATACATTGCATTTTAAGCAGTGGAAGCAAAAAATGACATTTTTCACGGTGGCAAACCGAATGCATGTACAGCGAGGATTTAAAGGGGGATGGGCATACACCACCTGGGCAGTCATGTATGATATTTCCTGTTTTGCCATGATCATTTTTGCTGTCACCGGAGTCCTGATGTGGTTCAGGGCCAGGAAAAGATTCAGATACGGGTGGTGGTACCTGGCTGCTGGGATATTAATTCCCATGGGGATTCTGTGCCTCTACGTTTTTTGGAAATAATGTGTATGGTGAAAGCTAATTCATTTCACTTTTTTTGCAGAATAAGAACTCTTTCCAAACCATTCTCCAGGCTAAAAGACAGATTTTTTTCTCCACCTATTTCTGTGGATTTCGAATAGTCACCTGTAAAAGGGTCTAACCATTTAAATTCAAACAATCCGGGAGCTTGCTCAAGGTTCAATTTTATTATGCCGCCATTTGGTATGTATACCATATACTGGACACCAGGCTCAGCTAAGCAGTATGCCTCTGAACTGCCGGAAACCAATTCGCTGTGAGGATTCATTTTCCAGTATTGCATGGACTGAATGGCATTGGTTGCAATTAAAAGCTGTTCATCGCCAATACAGTTTACACCTAATTGATCCGCCTGAAAAAGATGTTTATCAGGAGATCTGAGAGGTACCCATCCTCTTCCAATTGATCCAAAATCATGATTATCCGGATCCTCGTAGCTCCAATCAGCCCACATCGTGTGCGCACCAGCCATAAATAATCCCCAAATAATTCTAGACGGTTTTTTAGCCCTTCCCTGTCCTTCCCACAATCCTTCTGTTGTAATCACCGGGAAACCACTATATGAGTCAATAGCAAGCTCATAATTAGGGTATGCTTGCTGCCATGTGGAGTCATCTATAAAAGCATGCTTGTCAGGATTTCCGATTTCCCCAACTCCGGTTTGTATTGTATTAAGCTTTCTGGAGGAGGGAAAATTCATTTTTGATAACCATCTTCTATCCGCATTGTGCCACTGCTCGCAATCCTGGGCTGTTATCATTCGCTCAAAAGGAGATATTGACGCAAAAAACTGACCGTAGCGAATAGCGGAAGTGACACTATGGAAATGATACATTTCAGTACTTCCAAGGTTCCAGAAAGCAATATTCCAGTACGCCCCCTGCCTTGCAATTAAATAGCGGATGATTTTTTTATTTTGCGGAGTTTCCCATCCATTTCTGTTGGCAGGATAGTAAGCAAGTTCCACTGGTGGGTATTTTGACCTGCGTCCTCCATAAAATCCGGTTGGCCCGTTAAAAGGGCCGATGTACATGCTGTTCTCACCAGCGGTTTCAATCATTTCATCCCATTGCTGCCACATCCTCAGATTAAAATGCTCATAATCTACTTCTTTGTCTGATACGCTTCTCGTAGAAAAAGCAGTAATATTTTCCTGTCCTTCCGGCCATGCCCAGGTATTCATTGTGGATGTAATGAGCGTATTATATCCTCTTGTTTTGCACCACTGAATGGCATCCATCCAATCGATTGGGGAATACACACAATCGGCATGCATAGCAACCGGTAGGAAATGTTCACCATTTGCGGTTGTAAACCAGTGAGGATTCTCAGAATATGGTAGCCAGGGTCCGGGCTTTGCATTTTCCTTGACACAGTTAAATTCCCCTTTCAAAATCAAAGAATCATCACTAAAGGATATAACATAGGTCCAGGTACCTTCCTCATTCGGCATAAATCGCTGTCTCCATATATTTCCTTTCTGTCCCCCCTGACCATCGCCATCATAAAATCCAAAGAACTTCACTTTTTTTCCAGTAGGAGAAGTAAAAACTGAGTTAAGTTCAACATCCATAAAAGGATTTTCGTAGCTGGTGTTATTTATAACTTGAACTTCAAACATGCCAAACAACGGTATATCCTTCGGATTCTTTCCACTCGCTATTGCCATCGAACCTACTAACCACAAATAGATCCAGATTAGAAATTTTATTCTTTTTTTCATTCCTTCAGTATCTATTCTTCAACGATTGGTAACGATTCAAATTCCTTCAAATCTACCTGATAAACATTACAATAGCCAGTCACATCCGTAGTGTAGAGCACCTTATCTCCTCTTGCGTTGAATCGAGGGTGAGGGTGGGAATGCTGGGTTTTCATGCTGGATTTATGTTCACATAGAATTCGTGGGCCATCATATGTATTACCATTCCATTTCCAGAGTTTAATAACGCCGCCGCCATCACCCACAATTAAATTCTTATCGTTGGAATGAATATGGCCAGTGTGCTTCGAAAAATCTACTTCCACCAGTCCGGTGTTATCATAGCGGATATGCCCCAAAAATGCACTTCCGTCCCCTCTGGTACCATGAAATCCAATGGTTTCTCCATCGGCATACCAATATTCGTGTCCTACACTTTCTCCTTCATGCGTTCTGGGTCGAACTTTCCAGACTTCCTTTGTTTCCGTATTCAGACACCAGATCCTGTTATCCACTTTATTCCATGGACCTTCATGACAAAATGTGATTAAATCACTCCGTGAAGGAGAGGTATTTAAATGGCCAATCCAATAATTTTCTTCAAATAACACCTCACTGTTTGAACTTTCTGTTGATACTCTGATTATCTTACTATGCGGTTTTGCCTCCCAGGTTTCAGTAAAACCAACATATCCCCGCAATAAATCCACCTCAAACAAATGAGATAAATCTTCCCATATACTGAAATAGACATATTTGCCATCAGCCGAACAATTGGTCATGGAATTCTTCCATCCCGGGTCCATCTTGAAAATGGCAGATGATTGCAGGGTTTTAAGATCTAAGGAGATGAGTTCTTTGCCGTACCAAAAAAAGGCTTCATCCTTAATCGGATTCTTACAGGCACTAAAAAATGCCACCTCTAATGGTAAAGGAAGAGGTTCAAGGTCAGTTAATTGCTGAATGCTATAGTTTTTCAGATCGATGGCAAACAAATTCGTTCTGTTATTCCTGTCAGATGAAAACAATAATTTTTGATCGTTTTCAAACCAGCCCGGGTTGGTGAAATAAAAATGATGGCTGTTCCCTTTATAACTGGTGAGTTGTTGGATAGAAGCCCCGGTCATTCTATCCGATAACTTTACTAATTCAGGAGGATATTTTCCCTTCTCGCTAATCACACTCTTTTGTGAGCAGGATATATTTGCAGCCAGCAATGAAATGGCTAGTAAAAACTGTATCGTTTTCATAATTAGTTTTTCAAATGATCTTTCATCCAGTCGTAGGTCCATTTTTCAGCAGTTGGACCGGCAGAGTGCCCCTCTCCATGATTTTTTAGTTCAAGGTTCTGAGGTTTATTGTATAGGCCATATACAGGTTTAACGGCCTCCATATAGGGAAGACTTTGTTTACCATCGTAACCGTCGCCTCCAATCAGCAGAAAGTGCTTTGGAGCTGTCAGGGCAAGCACTTCATGGTGC
Organism: Bacteroidales bacterium; assembly: GCA_029938715.1. Taxonomy (GTDB): domain Bacteria; phylum Bacteroidota; class Bacteroidia; order Bacteroidales. Next base: position 45,856 of record JAOZUK010000014.1, read on the forward strand.
TGGTGTCTGAACGCCTGAATCTCTTTATTTAAATACCAAACAGCATCCCAGTTAGACATTTCGATACCAATCCCTCCTTCATTACTCACAATTGCCCCCACTCTGTCATCGAAAGCACCAAGATAGAGTGCTTCCTTTGCACCCAGGGAATGCCCTATGGTCCCTATTCGTGACGAATCCACTTCCTCCAGGCTCTCCAGTACATCTACGGCTCGCTGCGCATCAAATAGCATCTTGGCCATCCCTTTGGACCCAGGATGACGATCTGTAAAGAGATCCACCTGCTGTTCGTAGCTACGCCCGCCTCTGTCGTGCCAGAGAAAGCACTGGGGACAAAAAACAACAAATCCCTGCCTGGCCAGGTTATACCCAAAGCCAAGGAGCCTCCCCTTTTTAAAGCCTGCTATGTATATCATCTGATTATCACTGGTCGAGTGAAGGGCTATCACTCCCGGTAGAGGTTCATTAATATTTTCCGGTTTTAAAAGATAACCGCGTACCATTATTCCCGGTTCACCTTCATATTCCACATATTGCCTCAACAATCCCTCGGGCCGGTCCTCTTCAAGCACTTTTAATTCCGGTATTTTTGGATTCGGATCCAGGGCACCCAGGTAGTAAAGCCATCTATTTTTAATCCGCTCTCTCTCTTCTTTCCATTTTGAGACTGAATTGATGGGGTTCCCTTCCCGATCAAACAACAGGGGTGGGAGATCCGGGGTATTTATTTCTGTTATTCCATGTGCCAATCCGGGAATACCCATACCCATACCTGCGACCCCCAGGGTTTTTATAAAATCGATTCGTTTCATGGATGATATTTTATGTCTATTAGATAGAATACAAATTTAATGAAAGTTATATAAGAATAATAAAGCGAAATATAATGTATATTTGCTTATAAAACCTAACGATAGCTTTTTTGTATTTAAACTTGTAAGTTTCAAATGAATTACATTAAATTAGTAGTTGTGCTGACTCTATCTGTTATTCTCGGTTGTACAGAACAAAAAAGGGAAGAAGTTTTAGAAATTGGTTTTGGTAAGGCAGATCTGACCCGGGCTGGGATCTTTGAAGATCCGGTTTCAGATAATCAGAAAACTCTAAATGAAGACAACTTTCGCAGAGAGGAGAAATTTGCTATTTCTGACCGGGTTGAAGGCCGGTGGCGCCCGGGATCGGGAGGTATCAGGAAATTGGCGGATTCCATCTTCGTCACAGCCATGTATGGAGAAGATCAAGAGGGTCCATGGACCATTGTAGCGTTGGATCAGGTAACTCTGGATTTTAAGGAAGTGGATATGCTTTCCTATCCGCTTATTAACGAATTAGGGTTTGCAAAAGATCGAATCGTAATATTACCCTCACATTCCCATGCTACGCCACCACTGGATACGGTTATTTACCAGAAGGCTGTCCTTGAAGCTGTAAAACAAGCCAGGGCCAGCATGACTGAAGCAGAAGTAGCATCCCTGAATCTGCAACTGGATGGTAAGAAATATCTTATTAACCGCAGGGTACATGTGGATGGGATAGGCTCGCGGACAGTCATGTTCAACGATGGATGCATCATCCATGACGACTATCTGGATGCTACCGGACATATACATGACTGGGTCGACAATCTTGGTGTGGATCCGGAAATATACCTGGAGAAGGATCGAAAGTATATTACAGATGGAGAGGTAGACTCTAAACTGCAAACTCTTTTTATCCGCAGCAAGAAAACGGGTGAAATGATGGGCAGTTTCACCCGGTTTGCCGCTCATGCGGTGATTGTCTCCTCCAAGGTTGTAAATGGGGACGTTTCTGCAGATTTTCCCGGCCATATGAAAAGGAGATTGGAGAAGCAGCTGGGTGGGATCGCCATGTTCGGGCAAGGGCCGAGTGGAGACCTGCGTCCACTTAATATGGAGTATTCTCATGCTTTGGCTAAAGAATATGGCTACCGGCTGGCAGATAAAATCATTCAGGATTATTCGACAATGAACTGGCAGCCACTTACCCGACTTGAGTTTGTTACCGAACCTGTTGAGATTCCCCTGATTGATAATATATTTCTTTCCGGGGATGAGGTTGAGGCAGAAATGATAAAGGTTGAAAAACTATTCAATAAAGAGACCAATCCTGAAGAGCGAAGAAAATTGCAGAATAAATTCTGGGGATTATACCGTATACCAGAGGTTCACAGCATGGTTCGCCCAGAATGGAAGCAGCAGGGTCAACTTGGTCTGCATCTTTATGCCCTCAGGCTGAATGACCATCTCTTACTTGCTACCCAGGGCGAGATCTTTAACAAGATAGGTAAGCAGATGGTGGAGCCTTATAAGGAGTATAATCCTGTTCTTGTAGCTATAGCCAATGAATATGTTTCATATCTGCCCACCGATGAAGAGAGGTTAAAAGGTGGCTATGAATCGAGCGTTTCTATAATGACTCCCGGTAGTCCGGATATTTTAATTAAATCTGCACACAGGTTGTTAGACCGTATTTACAGTGAGTAATAAAATAAATAGAGTCAGCTGTGAGATAGGTGAGGCAGATGCTTTTAACAGAGGCATTGCTCGAAAGTCTGTACTGGCAGGAGAGATCAATGGGCTTGAAACATTCTGTGTGGAACTTGCAGGAGGAGATGTATATGAAAACCTGCCGGAAGAGAAGACACTGAAGATATTGCTCTTTACAAACGGGGATGGGAATATCATCCATGATGATTTGAGTATCCCGGTTCATGAGCTCACCCTGTTTATTCCAGGCATGCACCGGACATTTAGCATCGAAAGTGGGAGAGAAAATCTCAGTTATCTTGAAATCGTTATGTCCCTGACCGTGCAGGATATGGAAATCCTGAAAAGACAACAGGGTGTTCTTCCTTATTATATGGAATATGGTGAGTGCAAAAAATACAATGAATCCATTAAAAGTAAAAAAACGATTAGCAGGATGATACTAAACGAGGATATTGTGCCACGCCTGTGTATGGGATCAGTTGAGACCAGCGGTCCGGATGAAGTCGCTGCACACACCCATCCCATGCTGGACCAACTCTTCTTCGGTCTTCCCGGGAATAATTGTATGGTAACTGCAGGCACAGATGAATCCAGGTTTCTGGCAAACGATCTTCTGCATATCCCGTTGGGATCGAGGCATGGTGTTAGTGTGGAAGCCGGTAAATATCTTCACTACATATGGATTGATCTTTTTCATACCAAGGAGCAGATGGGTTATATGAAAAATAATCACATAATCATAGATGAATAATGATGGCCAGCAATGTTAAAGTATCTGATCGCATCATGTCTGTGGATGCGCTTCGTGGTTTCGATATGTTAATGATCATTATTGCCACACGTTTTTTCCGGGGATTGAATCAGGGAGCAGACATTCCGCTTACACATTTCCTTGCAGAACAGTTTAGCCATCGGGAATGGTCCGGATTCCATTTTTACGATATCATCATGCCGCTATTCTTATTTGTAGTGGGTGCTGTCATTCCATTTTCAATAAACAAGCGTTTGGCAAGTGATTCCAGCAAATCAAGATTATATGTACATCTGATTCGAAGAGTCATCATTTTATTTGTGCTGGGTTGGATTGTTCAGGGGCGGCTTCTTAACCTGGATATCAATGAATTTCATGTTTTTTCCAATACACTTCAGGCCATCGCGGTTGGTTATTTTTTTGCGTCTGTTGCTTATTTGCATCTATCGAAAAGAGGGAGATACCTTTTATTTGCAGCCTGTCTGATTATTTATGCACTTCTGCTCACAGTTCCACAAGTGCCCGGTATTGGAAGAAGCATGTTATTACCAGATAAAAACTTTGCTTTGTATGTTGACCACATAATCATGGGCAGGTTTGATGACGGATATCAGTATACTTGGATTCTTAGCGGATTCGGATTTACTGCCACCGTATTGTCTGGTTTATTTGCAGGAGAAATAATACAGTCAAATCTTAAAAGAGAAAAAGTTGCTTTGTACCTGTTAGTGATTGGCCTGACAGGAGTTGCGCTGGGACTGATATGGGGGATCTGGCATCCCATCGTTAAAAAGTTGTGGTCCAGTTCGTTTGTGCTTTTTTCATCCGGATTATGCTTTTTATTATTAGCTATATTTTACTGGATCATAGATGTAAAGGGATATAGAAAATGGGCTTTCTTTCTGAAGGTCATAGGAATGAATGCCATTTTTGCCTACATGGTTTCACACGTCATCAATATGCCGGCAATTTCAGAAAATCTCCTATTCGGTCTGGAGCAATATGTGGGTGACTACTATTACCTGGTAACTGCAATCGGGGGATTTGCCATTCTGTACCTGGTGTTGTGGTATTTATATAAGAACAGAACTTTTATTAAAGTTTAGTAGATTAAAAATAGATCATATGAGACTGAAAAAAATCTTATTAGTTACTATGTTTATTTTAGGATCGATATTGTTGTTAATAAGTGTTTTTGGGCTATTCAAGTCCCTGAGAAACGAAGAATTATATAGCGAAATCACACCCTATAAGGATGATATCTCCATTGGATTTGAGGAGGCAAAGAAACAATGGAAGCAGGGAGAAATGGAATCGGACAAGGAATTTGCTGCCCGGGTTACCATGCTTGTAAATAGCTCCATGGCACACTATTGGAGAGATGAGGGGATTAATAAGTACCACATGAAGATCCCGGTCTGGGAAAATTATATCTTATCAATTAAGCAATGGATTACCGGGAATAAAAAATATGAATTCCGGAATTACAAAAAGGTTATTGAAAGGGGGGTTGGTATTTGCTCACAACCATGCATCGGACTAAAATACCTTCTGAATGCAAATGGAATAGAGGCCGATCTTTGGGATTTGCAGGGACATATTATAGTTGGTACAACTTTTGAAGATGGAACAGAATATACCCTGGATCCCGATTACGGATATGTTATTCCTTTTGGGATGAAAGCTCTGCAAGAGGATCCGGAACTGATAAGGGAGGCTTATATTCACCATGATAAAGTCTATGCCCCTCATTTAAAGGAGCATAAACATACTGAAGATATTGTGAGTATGTATACCCAGGAAGGGAACGGAATCTACTATATGAAAAAGCCTTTTGAGGATTTCTCCTATTGGGCCAAATGGATCCTTCCTATCCTGCTTATACTGCCCTATTTTTCAACGATTTCTCGCAGATTGTCTGTACGTAAAAAAGCTTAAACAATGAAAAAAATACATTTTCTATTACTTTCAGGAATTGCATTCTTATTTCTGGGATTTTCAATTTCAAAAATTGCCTTAGAAGGCCCATCCAATGTAGCATTCCAGCGAACCTGGAGCTATGTATCCGAAACTTCTGCGGTCATTTACTGGCAATTGGAAGATATTAGCCTTTCGGCCAATAGTTTTGTAGAATATGGGAAATCTGAGAGTCTTGGTAAACAGACTCCCGCAACGAAGAGACCCAGGTGGGCGCACTGGCACAGGCTGAACGAGCTGGATCCTGGAGCGACTTACTATTACAGGATGGTCTCAGTCGATCCGATCAACAATAAAAGGACCAATAGTGAGATCTATAAAATAGAGACTGAAAAGAAAAAAGACGCCATCCGCATCCCCGTTGATATGACAGGATCCATGCCGTACATACTGGACCAAAAAGATGCTTATTATATCCTGACTGAGGATATCACAGCGGAGGGAACGGCCATCGAGATTGCTGCTGAAGGTATTACCCTCGATCTGGACGGACATACGGTTGTTTTTGGGGAGAACAGTTCGGAGCAGGTTTATGGAGTCAGGTTTGCTGATCCGGGAAATACCCGATTATGCAACGGTCATATTTTGCAGGGAAAAAAATCCCGTGACTACAGCGCAGCAGTTGTTAGTCTCGACCGCCCGGTCCCTACAGAGATATTCGGAATCAGTACAGATGTGCATCTGCCCAATGCATTTCCCCTGTTGATGACACATGCCAATACGGCCAATATTCATCACAACAATATATACAGCAGGGTGACAGAAATTGAATGCCGTCACTACCCAGGCAACGCTTTAATGCGGATCTACACCTATGGGGGCGATATTCATATTCATGACAATCTGGTAACGGAAGGATGTCATTGGGGGATCAATGTGAGAATCAAAAGCCGGACTGCTAAGAACATAGAGATTGATAATAATGATATTCAGCACCACCAGCAATATGTGAACGGTTATGCACTGGCACCCAGCGAGGGAGCACTGGTTCACCACAATAAGATAACATCTTCGGGCAGGGGAGTGCATCTGAAAGGAGACGCTACGCTTTTCTATAACAATTATATTGACACGAAAGGGCATCAACAGTTAAGTGACTATCCTGCAAGGACACGCCCTTTTCAGCATAGACTCATTGAGTTACATGGGATTAAGTTTGAAGGCAGATCTGCAAAGAATTGCAAAGTCTATAACAATTTTGTTAGGATCACCCAGTATCTTCCTGTTGATTCCGGTGGAGTGGGAGCTCTGGAGGATAAGATGGAAAACGGTGTTTATATTCGCTCAACTGCTTCCGCTATTGAAAAGGACAGGCTTGTTGATACCACACAGGCTTGGGAAAAGGACAGGTGGAGATATTACTTTCTAAAGTACCATCCCGATTTACCTCCGGCAAAGATAACCGGTAATGATGCCAATACGCTTTATGGTGATTTTAAAGAGCTGGAGCCCGGGGAGTATACCATCTATATGAAATGGGAATACGTACCCCCTACACCTCTGAATCTGGCTTGTTATGATCCCAACGGAATGAATGAAATCTACGATAATACCTTTATCGGAATAACAAACTATAAGGAGGTCTGGCATGGTGATTATGGCGATACGGGTGATTGGGCCACTGCAATTATGTTAATAGCAATGGATAAGGGGCCGGCAGACCCCGGAAAATATGCTGCTTATGTCCACGATAACCAATTTTACAGCAATGATCTCTTTTTTAATTCCGGCTGGAAGGTTAATATGACCATCCGGCTGGAAAACAATATATTTACTCTTCTCAAAGAGCCTTTTGCCATTGAAAGGCCCAACCGTATATTTGATGTAGGCGAGGCATTTGAAAAAGAGGTAAGAGCCAGCAATAATACTTTCAATGAGGGAACAGAGGAAGGGAAATTTGCAACCTGCATGGTACAGTTTAAGCCATTTGAAGCTAACCCGGTTTTTGAAGGTACAGGAAAGGGAACATGGGATAAACAGATTCGTGAGCGGGGTTTTATCCTGTTTGAAGAGGGGATTTATAAAATGTGGTATTCAGGTTACAAAGGAGTTGATGTCGAACCTAAGTATCTGGGATACGCCACATCAAGGGATGGGATAAGCTGGAGCAGGCACTCAGAAAATCCCATTTTCAACGAAAAATGGACTGAAGATATGTTTGTTATCAAGGAGGATGGAACCTATTTTATGTATGCAGAAGGGGAGAATGACGTAGCGCATTTGCTGACTTCTCCTGATGGTATCAGCTGGCAGGAGCAGGGAGACCTGGTGATTTTGAATACAAACGGAGAACCTATACCTCCACCTTATGGAACACCGGTTGTCTGGATTGAGAATGAAAAATGGTATCTTTTCTATGAACGCAATGACAATGGTATTTGGCTGGCCACATCAGAGGATCAGATTAACTGGAGGAATGTTCAGGATGAGGCGGTAATCAATAAGGGTCCCGGTGCATATGATGAGGGAGCTGTGGCCGCTAACCAGGTAGTCAGGTATAATGATAAGTATTATATCTATTATCATGGCTCATCCAATCCTGATTGGGCAGACCCGAATGCTAATGCTCTGTGGACCTCCAATGTGGCCGTGTCAACAGATCTGGTACATTGGGAAAAGTATTCCCGAAACCCCATTGTGGAGGGTGATCACTCAAGTCCAATCCTTGTTTTTGACGGGGAGAGACAGCGACTTTATACCATGCATGATAAAGTATGGTTATATTTTTCAGAGTAGATTGTGATTTGAAAAGCTGACAGTTATGAAAAACAAAAAAACTCATTTTAAGACTTCAGTGTATTTACTTATCCTGTTTTCAGGGAGCATCCTGTACGCTCAGGATGAGTGTAAAGTACTTAATCCCAAATTATCCGGATCATATACAGGAGGATGTAAAAAGGGATTGGCACATGGGAAAGGTTCTGCTGTGGGTATTGATTCATACGAGGGGCGTTTCTCCAAAGGTTTGCCAAATGGTGAAGGTACCTATAGATGGGATGACGGAGTAGTTTATGAGGGAGATTGGTCAAAGGGGGAACGAGATGGGCAAGGGTCCATGATCTACCCTACTGATGGCCAAGATTCCATTGTCTCCGGGATCTGGAAAGATGATGTCTATATGGGGAAGATTCGCATTCCACCTTATAAAATTACGATGAGCAGAGGTGTTATTCGATCATCTATCAGGCAAATAAACGAAATGGGTAGCGGATTCAGAGTAGGTATATATCAAGCTGGCAGGTTCAATAATGATATAGAGGAATTTACCATGGTATGCGATAGTGGTGAAGAGTATATTTCAGGTAGATTTTATGCCATTCAAAATGCGATTCTTCCTTACTCAGTATCCATTAAATACCGTACATGGAACGCCTTGCATACTTCGCAGTCTGAGGTAGTTTTTGAATTCACAATTAATGATCCGGGTACCTTTGAAGTTACCCTACATAACTGATTCATGAATGCACGCGAAAGGACCTTAGCTGCTATTAATCACCGGCAACCCGACAGGCCCCCTGTTTATGTATCTCTTACTCCACAAATTGCAGAAAAACTAAGTGAAGCATATGGTCTTCCTTTTGAGCCTGCGATCGATGCCATGGAATCGGCCAGGATATCGCATATGGGTCTTCTTACCGAGATGGGAGCAGATATCATTGCAATTGCACCCACTGCACCTCCAACAGCGCCGACAATTATTTTGCAAGACGGACGGGTAAAAAATGAGTGGGGAATGATCTCAAAAGAGATTGGGGATTATTTTGAGCTGGATGAATTTCCATTATCTGATGCTTTAACAAAAGAGGATATTCTGAAGTATCCTTTCCCGGACCCCACAGCACCAGGCAGGTTTGATATCGCCCAGGAGATGTTGACGGTTTATGGTAATACGCATGGCATTATCGGGAATGTGGAAACCATGTTTTTCGAGATATCCTGGTACCTTAC
>JAOZUK010000238.1 GCA_029938715.1 Bacteroidales bacterium
TGATCTGGAATATGCTATGCCTGCTATTCCTTACTGCCTCATTGTCACTTCTGAAGGCGCAGAAAATTCCCTTTCAGAATTTCACCATTCAAAACGGATTGCCCCAGAATACAGTGAATGACATTGACCAGGACCAACAGGGATATATCTGGTTTGCCACCCAGGTGGGAGCTGCCAGGTTTGATGGCTATGATTTTGAATATTTTGACAGTTACAATGGTTTACCGGACGATTTAGTAAATTGTCTGATGGTGGATAGTGAGGGTAACATTTGGATGGGAACTGAAAGCGGAATTGCAGTTTATGATGGAATGGGATTCTCATATTATACACAGGATGATGGTTTGATAAACAACCACATAGATGCTTTATCTGAAGATAGAGCAGGCAATATCTGGGTTACTACGGCCTATGGATTGTCTGTGGTTACAAAGGATGGCATTATTTCATATTCCCAGGACAGTGCCCTGGTAGACAATTCAATTACAGATCTTTTCGTTGATTCGCAGGGAAGGGTTCATGTCGCTACCTTTCCGGGTTTAACCCTGTTTGAGAGTCCAGATTCCTTCAGCATTCACTATGAAGATCAAATCATCAGGGACATTATTGAGACAGGCTCAAATGAGATTTGGTATGCTACCCAGGAAAATGGTATCATAGTTGTTTCCGATGATGGCTCAGAAAAATATTTAACGGAGCAGGAGGGTTTAACTGACAATACTGTATTCTCTCTGTTGGAAGATCATAAAGGGAGGATCTGGTGCGGAACCTACAACGAAGGCTTACTCCTATACGAAGCAGGCGAGTTTCGCAAGGTTCTCAGTGAAAACTCTGAGGACCTGTTTGTGGCCGAAATAATTGAAGATAGAGGGCACAGGATCTGGTTCCGCACATTTGAGGAAGGGGTATGGTTAAATAACGATGGGGCCTTTAGACATATCAATGTCTCTAACAATTTGGTACACAATAATGTAACAGAGGTATTTGAAGATAAATATGGTAATATCTGGTTTGGTACACTGGCCGGAGTATCGAAGTATGGCAGGGTGATATTTGAGATTTTTGATACGGATATGGGGTTGCCTGAAAACCATATTACTTCAGTATACCGCGATTCCAGGGAGAGAATTTGGTTTGGCACCTATGGCTCTCTCTTATATAAGGATCATGCCCAGACTTACATTTTGGATGAACGACATGGCTTCCCATTGGATGCAATACCACTCTCTTTTGCGGAGGACCGGAAAGGCGATCTTTATATCGGAACCGATATTGGTCTGTATTTTTATGATGGCGATAGCATTGAACGGATAGGACTAGATGTACTGAGTGACCGAAGTAGTATAAATTGCATGCTTAATACTTCTGAAGTCGATTTATGGTGCGCCACCGATTCCGGAATTCTCATTCTACATGAGGAACAGGGACATCTTTTAGGCCCCGGTGATGGATTGGTGGATGAACAGGTAAATTCCATGGCGCTTTTTGGAAATCGGATTGCGTGCGCAACCGAAGGAGGAGTCTCTGTATTTACGGTTTCGGGGAATCATTTAGCCAATTTTGCCAGGGAAGCCGGTCTTGACTCTGAGATCTGTATCGATATTACTTTTGATGCTTCAGGCAACATCTGGGTGGCCACAAGTCGGGGAATATACATGATTGGTTCAGATCTGAAATCAGTCCTTAAGAGCTACAATACGGAAAATGGCTTAACATCCAATATGACCTACTTCGTTGAGTTCTCTGATAAACAAGACCTCTGGATTGGAACTGAAAGGGGATTAAATGTGATCAATTCAGCAGGAGGGGATATCGAATACTATGGAATAGAAGATGGATTCTATCCCCTGGAGACAAATGCAAGGGCTGTATCCAAGGGAGCGGATGGTGCGCTATGGATTGGGACCGTGGAGGGTCTGGTGGTCTACAATCCTTTGAATGACTATAAAGATCTTACGGCCCCCGATCTGATCCTATTCCCTCCCGAAGTAGAAGGGGAGGTAATTGAGGAGAATCAAAGTTACAGTTTTCATTCCAGGGGAGATCAGGATGTCCTGTTGTTGCCACATAATAAGAACTCGCTTAAATTCAGTTATACAGGAATCCATACGACCAGCCCGGGTCAGAACAAGTTTATGTATAAACTGGAAGGTTTTGATAGCGAATGGTCACTGCCTGTAAGCGACAGGTCGGTACCCTATGAAAGGCTGCCGGTAGGTTCATATACTTTCAGGCTTAAAGCTTTTAACCTGGATGGAATTTCATCCGATCAAGAGGCTCGTTTCTCCTTTACCATTCAGCCTCCTATCTGGAAAACCACCTGGTTCATCATCTTGGAGGTCATGACTGGTCTGCTGATGGTTTTTGGATTGATAAAAATCAGGGAAAGGCAGCTTATCCGGGAGAAGAGAGTCCTGGAGAGAAAGGTGAAAACGAGGACCAGAGAGATTGAAGACCAGAAGCTTGAAATAGAGGTCCAGCGGGACCATATTGTTCTGCAAAATAAGGAGATTACCGACAGTATCCATTACGCGAAAAGAATACAACAAGCTGTGCTACCCGGAAAGCATATTCTTGAGAGCTATTTACCAGATCATTTTATCCTGTTCAAACCAAGAGATATCGTGAGTGGAGACTTCTACTGGGTAGAAGAGAAAGATGGATTAATCATTGTATGTGCTGCTGATTGTACAGGTCATGGTGTTCCCGGGGCCTTTATGAGCTTGTTAGGCCTCACTTTTCTGAACGAAATTGTGAATAAGGATGGAATCATACATGCTGGCGATATTTTAAACAGGTTAAGAACCTATATCATTACTGCCCTGTCAAATCAGAGTGATTCAGGTGAAACGAGGGATGGTATGGACCTGGCCCTGGTGGTCATTGACAGGGATAAGAATCAGTTGGAGTTTGCTGGGGCCTACAATCCTCTCATTTTGATACGTGATGGTGAAATGCTTGAGTATAAGGCAGATAAAATGCCGATTGGGATACATGTGGGACCTGAGAAGGCATTCAGTAATTGCGTGATTCCACTAATTAAGGATGACATGATCTATCTCTTTTCAGATGGTTTTCAGGATCAGTTTGGAGGGGAGAGGGATGCTAAATATAAATCCAAGCCTTTTAAAAGGCTGCTTCATAAGATCAGCTTAGAGCCTGCAAAGGTCCAGGCTGAACTGTTGGACAGTGAACATGATGCCTGGCAAGGGGATACCGAGCAGGTAGATGATATTCTTATCATGGGTATGCGATATACGACCAAATAAACCTTAAATCTGATTCATCGTGAAAAATACATTTCTATTAACTTTTTTGATCATGACCCTTACCGGACATCTGCCCATGCTTGGGCAGAATTTGATAGTGGGGAGTTCAGATGTGATTGGTTATCCTGCCAGTAATCCGAATCATACCTTTTTGCTGGAAGCAGAACACAATCGTTTCTACAGGATATCAAGCTCTAACAACAACAATCCGGTACATCCCTTTTTAAAGGATATTCAGGATTCAATTGGCTTAATTTTTTTTATTCAGTATGATGAACTTGGAGCACCTCTAGTATCAAATCATATAAATGGTACATCCTATCCCACAAAAGCATTCTCTTTTGAAGGGGGATTACAGATGCTTGGAAGTGCTTACAATGATATAGAGGCCAGCGGTCAGGTTATCCCCATAAGAGATGCAAGTTACCTGGAATTTCTGGCCAGTTATGACCGCAACTGTAATCTGAAAATCATCCGCAGCATCTGGAACCTGCCAAAATCCGTTTATCCCAATTCAGATGCAGTACAGGATCCATCCAATGGCTCCTTCTACGTATATGGAACTACCAGTCAAAACTTCCTGGAGGTGGAAGGTTTCGGCCCGGTAGGCGAGAAATGGGCGGGTTCTTTTCTATACCTGCTGAAGTTCAATGGTGATTTGCAGGTGGAATGGGCGTATACGGCTGGATATAATACAGATACCATAGCTGGCTATTTTCCCGGAGGCGACTTGAGAGTTACTCCTGGTGTGAACGGAAATTTATTGCTCACCGGCACCTATTATTCCAATGGTTCAAAGCCGCAATTTGGCAGTGATGCTCTACCTGCTGTAGACAACGGACAGGGAGTATTTGCCGTTGGACTAGATGAAGTAGGGAATCAAACCTGGATTAGGGCAGGTGAGAATCACAACTGGGAAAATAATGCCCGGATTGAGAAAGGTTTTTCCTTGTCCAATGGAGATTTCCTCTTAACTGGAGCCACATCCTCCGGATATTTTAAACTAGGCGAAGCTGAGTTCATTTTTGATGGTGGCCAGGATTTTCAAAACCAGTTTGTATTCCGGGTCGGACCCGATGGATCTTTACAATGGTTGAAGCCACTTCCGGCCATGGGTAAAAGTGCAACGAAGAAGAAGAGCACCCAAAGTGAAGAATTTAATCAGGATATTTATGCAGATGCAATCCTGTGGAATGAGGATGTGCTTTATATGACTGGCACTTACCAGAATCCATCTTTTGTGGTGGCTGATAAGCCATTGCCTGTTATTTATACGGAACAATTTTTCATCGCATCAATTAATCCCGAGGATGGCCACGAGAATTGGGGTTATGGTTTCTCCTCCGACTTCATACAGTTACATGGCTTTGATGTGGACAGAACCGGCCAGGTTTCCATTATGGGATCATCCTCAGAAAAACAGGATTACAATGGAAATATTCAGCTTACCGGTCCGGCAGCCAGGCTCATCTTTCATGTGGGACTCGATTACCGGGGCAGGCTACTCTGGTATAACAATGCATTTCTTCAAAACCAGAACTTTCAGGTTAGCGGATCTGATCTTGAGGTACTACCCAATGGGGCAACCTTTGCCTCTATACAGGTTTCAGCATCTGAAAACCTGGATATTGGTGATCAATCCCTTCAGGCCGACTTTCCCTATACCAATTGGTTGGTGGGTTTGAAAGCGACCATGAATTTATCGGGTGAAGTAAAGGATGAGTCAGGATCACCCATATATCCCGGATATGTAAGAGCTTACAGATCCGCTCCTTCCAGAGCTTATCCTGTGATCGATTCTGTCCTGTTAAACGACGCCGGATCGTACCATTTCGATAAGCTCTATCCCGGAAACTATACCTTACAGGTGGTTCCAAATAGGGATATGTACCCTGATCTAATACCTTATTATCTGGGCAACCACCCTGTCTGGACAAGTGCTCAGTTTAATGACTTTGGTCCGGCCTTTAATTCCACGCTCCTTCATTTCTCTATTCCTGCTGTTCCCGAATTTACGCCTGAAGATGGCAGCGGAAGTATTTCCGGAAATGTTAGTTTTAAAGGTAACCTGAAGAGTACCATGGGACGTCCGGTAAAAAAGGCCTCGGTAATGCTCCTGAAAAAGGGTAAAAAATCTACCAGTGCATCAGGAGATGTATTGGGTTACTTTGAAACAGATGATCTGGGGAATTATCTATTTGAAAATGTTCCCAATGGGGACTATATCCTCATTGTGGATATTACTGGATTACCTATGGTTCAGGTATATGAGGTCACCATAGAAGACAATAAAATCGTTTCTGGCCTGGACTACGAAGTAGGAACAGATGGTATTGATATGACAGGTTATGTGGGCGTGGAAGCTCTGAAAAACGATGGGTTCCTCATATTTCCTAATCCGGGAGATGGAAAGATACTTATCAACTCCAAGTCCATTGGAGAGTATGAGGTCAGAGTGTATGGGACCGATGGGAGATTGATGTTAGCACCGGTACGCATGGTGATGCCTGGCCAAACGACACTCGATATCTCTCAAGAGGATCAGGGCATATATCTGATCGTTCTGAATGGACCGGAAGAATCTGTTTCGGTGAAGTAT
>JAOZUK010000239.1 GCA_029938715.1 Bacteroidales bacterium
AGTATGATCCAGGGATGGTACGGCCCCAGATGATGGCACATTTCAATAAATTGTTAGGACTTTTTGAGGAAGCCGGCGAGATGGGTGCGGATCTGGTTTGTGGTCCGGAAGACATGCAACATATTGGTGCTTATGGACTGCATATTGATGTGATGGAGCCTGAGAGTGGAAAAATATTTGCTAATGCCCTTGCAGTGCCGGTACCTGGGCCCCTGACGGACCGCATTTCGGAAATAGCGAAGCGGTACAATATGTACATAATCGCTCCTATTTATGAGTTGGCTGGGGACAAAGTTTATAATACAGCTGTTGTTATGGACCGCAATGGAGATATCATTGGAACACATCGCAAAACACTGCTACCTGTAATGGAAACCTGGCTGGTATCGGTGGGTGATGAGTTTGAAGTATTTGAAACTGATTTTGCAAATATTGCCATCGCTACCTGCTGGGAACTCTTTTATCCTGAGATACCTACCATTTATGCACTAAAGGGTGCAGATATTATTTTTAATCCGACCATGGCAAAGGATAACCTTCCTGGTCAGAGCCTGGGAACTGCCCATATGTTCATTACCCGGGCCAGGGATAACTCGGTTTATATTGCACCTGTGGTTCTTGGAAAAGATGGGAATGGTATAATTGATTTTGATGGAAATGTTATTGCAGAATCTGTAGGTGAAGAAGATGTAGTGATCATGGCTGAAATTGATTTTTCCAGGGAGAGGATTAATTCCAGTAAATGGTGGGAAACAATCAATGGGACAAACAATATCGGAGCGATACATTACAAATCCCGGCGACCTGAAACTTATAAAATGATCACTGATCCCAATCCACCCATTCTGAAAAAGTATAAGGATATAGAGCTGACAACTAGTGACAGGGAAAGACAGTTGAAGGCAGTGAGAGAAGTTGATTACGGACCAAATAAGAAATAAATCCTCAAATGCATCTTTGAAAATGTCAAATTGCAAAACATCTATCCTCGCTCTGATTTTCATCCTGATATTTCAATTTTCCGTTGCTGAGGTAAGAGTTCCGGCACTGTTTTCAGATCATATGGTCTTACAGCATGAGATGGATATTCCTGTTTGGGGATGGGCCGATCCGGGCGAAAAGGTCATTGTCAAAATAGGGGATTCTGTTGCTGAGACCATAGCAGATCGTGGAGGGAAGTGGAAGGTTCGGATCGGCCCTTTAAAGGCAGGCGGACCATTCGAGATGGTTATTTCGGGGAGCAATACTATAAGAATTACAGATATCCTG
Source organism: Bacteroidales bacterium (assembly GCA_029938715.1). GTDB lineage: Bacteria > Bacteroidota > Bacteroidia > Bacteroidales. The sequence continues at coordinate 1,270 of JAOZUK010000239.1, forward strand.
GTGGGAGAGGTATGGGTTTGCTCCGGTCAGTCGAATATGGCCATGGAGGTGCGTAGCTGCATGAATGCTGAGGAGGTGATATCCTCGGCGGACTTTCCGGAAATTCGTCACTTCCAGGTAAAAAGGAGCAAGGCAGCCCATCCATTGGAAAATGTAGCCCCTGTAGTCAATAGTAAAAATTCCTGGCTTAACACCTGGGAAATTTGCGAGCCCACCACAGTGGGGCACTTTAGTGGCACCGCTTACTTTTTTGCACTTAACCTGTATAAAAATCGGAATATTCCTGTTGGGATCATCCATGCCTCATGGGGTGGAACTACAGCAGAAGCGTGGACACCCCGGGATACCCTTGCAGCTAATCAGCAGCTAAAGGATATCCTGGTTGACTGGCCCGTCTATAATAATGATGAAGAGTGGTTAACACAGGAGTATGAAAAATTTGTACAGGAAGTTGAAAAAGCCCGTCTGGAAGGACGAGACGATCTACTCTATTTTAATCAGCCATCCGTACTTTACAATGGAATTATTGCGCCGGTTATTCCTTTTGGGATTCGAGGTGTACTATGGTACCAGGGAGAATCTAATGCATATCGGGCATACCAGTACCGCGATCTGTTTCCGGCAATGATTACCCAGTGGCGCAAGAAATGGGCACAGGGAGACTTTCCTTTCCTGTTTGTCCAACTGGCAAATTACCACTTTGAACCCCAGGTATTCCCCGAACTCAGGGAGGCCCAGTCCATGGCTCTTAGCCTACCTCAGACAGCAATGGCCGTTGCAATAGATATTGGAGATTCAACGGATATACATCCCGGAAATAAGCAGGAAGTGGGCAGGAGGCTTTTTCTGGCTGCACAAAAAATTACCTATGGAGAAGATATCGTATCCTCAGGTCCCCAGTATAAGAAAATATTTATTGAAGGAAACAGATGCTGGTTGCTGTTTGAACATGTGGGAGATGGCATAATGGCCAAGGGAGGTGGCAAATTGCAGGGTTTTACAATTTCAGGGACCAACAGAGAATTTGTTGAAGCAGAAGCCATAATCGACGGAGAACAGGTTATTGTCTGGAGTGAGACTATTGATCAGCCGGTAGCCGTCAGATATGCCTGGGCAAATCATCCGGTTAGATGTAACCTCTATAACATGGCAGATGAAAAACCCAATCTTCCTGCTTCACCTTTTCGTACTGATAACTGGCCTGGAATCACTTCCAACAGGAAACTTCGAGTTGAAACATATGACAGTCAGGCTATACTGGATAAATTGCAAAGCAAGGAGCTTTACTCTGTTTCAAAAGATATCGTTAACGGAACAAAATGGACATACAGAAAACGATACAGGGGAAATCCCTTTATAGCAGAGCATTATTGGCCCACGGCAAATCTGCTGTACAGGGGGAGGTCATATTCAGGATACCAGATAAACTATGACCTGTATGCGGACGACTTCATCCTGTTGTACACCGAAAATGACCACAAGAAATATTTAGTACTTTCCAAAAAGTATCTTGAATCTTTTTCATATACAGATACCGTAAGCCATAAGGAACATCTCTATGAGTATTTTAAAATTCCGGGGACAAACAGTAAAGAATTATACGAGAAAGTTTATGATGGTAAGACGTCATTCATCGTCAGGCCCGGATGTGATATAGGTGATGATCCTTCAGGGAGTTTTCCAGGGGAATACATTCGAAGTTATGAATATTTCATTCAGGTGGAGGGTAAATATTTCCGTGTTCATTCAAAAAAGACACTGCTAAATGCACTGAGCAGAAACCTTCCAGAGGTGAAAAAATTTATCAGGAAGAACAGATTGAAAATAAATAGAAAGCATCCTGAGAATATTACTCCGGTATTGAAATATTTTGATGAGATATCAGGGGTTATAACATGAAAATGGGATTTTCCATATCCACGTTGATGAAAAGAAGAGGTTTCCTGATCGTAAGTTTACTGGTTTTTGTGTTGACTCTGAATGCTCAGGATCAGGATGTGTTGATCAGTGGAAGTTTTCAGAATGTACCTCTACTGTCATTTATCGAAACCGTTGAGCAAAAATACCCGGTACAGTTCTTCTTTGAAAGGAAGGCCCTGGATAATATATGGATAGTTGCAGATTTTCAGGAAACTCCTCTAGTAAATTGTCTGGAATCAATTCTGTACAGAGAGAGATTGAATTTTTATATTTCAGACAACAACCAGGTAACCATTTATGCCGGTGGTGCACTTAAGAGATTATTCCCTGAGGAACAACGGTTTGAAGTCATTCGAAAGGAAAGCTCTCCTGAAGAGAAGATCTCAAGAGATAATCTGAAACGACTTCAGTATCAGATGATAAACATAGGAACTCCTGGTAACCAGACTTCCGGATACGCAGTTGTTTCAGGATATTTAACATCTTTTGAGAGTGGAGAGCCTGTGATTGCCGGAAATATCTACCTCACAGAAACCCGGAGAGGAGTGATCAGCAACGATGATGGTTATTATGAGATAAGACTGCCACTGGGAAATCAGACCATTCACTACAGCAGTATTGATATGGACGCTACCAGCCGGATGATCAATCTGTACGCAGACGGAAGACTGGATGTGGTATTGGAAACAAAGTATAATCTTCTTGAAGATGTGGTTGTTATCGGGCATGGAAAAGGAAATCTGGGGCAAATCCATATAGGATCTGAAAGAATAAATGTTTCAAGTCTGAAATCAATTCCGGCCCTTTTGGGAGAACCCGATATAATTAAAAGCCTGACCACACTTCCGGGAGTACAAACAGTTGGAGAAGGTACTGCCGGCTTTAACGTTCGGGGAGGTAAAACTGATCAAAATCTGATTCTGATTGATCAGGCTCCCATCTATTACCCCTCCCACTTTTTTGGGAATTTCTCAGCAATTAATACCGATATCATCAGTGATGCAACTCTGTATAAGGGGAGCATGCCTGTCAGATACGGAGGCAGAATATCCTCTGTATTGGATATCATTACAAGGGATGGTGATACTGACAAATTATCCGGTACAGGAGGGATCAGTCCGGTATCGGCCCGTATGAGCTTTGATGGTCCGCTTTTTTCAGAGAGGGCCACTTTTTTAGTTAGTGGCAGGACTACCTATTCAAACTGGCTGCTGGATTTTATCGATGTCCCGGATCTTTATAACAGCCAGGTTGCTTTTTATGATGTACAGGCGAAACTGAACTATTCGGTGAATGAAAAAAACAAGTTGCTGCTGAATATTTACAGGAGCATGGATCAATTCCAGTTGAACAGTGATTCTATCTATGAGTATGAAAACAACATCGCTTCCCTCTCATGGCAGCATCAGATCAATCAAAGGATGAGCTCTGATATTTCATTGATCTACAGCGGTTTTGCCTATAGTGTATCAGATGAGAGCAATATAAATATGGCTTCCCGCCTGACCCACAGTCTGGAAAATACGAATCTAAAAACCCACTTTGAGTATTTAACCGGCCAGGGCTTAAAGTATGAATTTGGCAGCGAAATAATTCTTTATTCTGTCAACCCGGGTGAGAGAGAAGTTGGTGAATTTTCCAACGTGCTTCCCATATATTCTGAGAATGAGAGGGCGATAGAGCTGGCAATTTATGCGGGAAACGAATTTTTTATAGGAGATCGCCTGAAAGTTGAAGCAGGCCTCAGACTTTCCGGATTGCTTTCTCTAAGCAATGGGGAAAGATATATATATGCCCCGGATTTGCCTCTGAACATTGATAACATTATTGATACAGCAATCACTAAGAAAAACAGTGTCGAGCAAACCTATATCCATCCCGAATACAGGTTCTCTGCCAACTATCCGGTAAACAGGTACAGTTCAGTAAAACTCAGTTACAACAAAACTGCACAGTATATTCACATGCTTACCAACACCACAGCCATTTCACCAACCGATACCTGGAAGCTCAGTGATATATACATGCTTCCCCAGGTAGGTCATCAGGTATCCACGGGCTATTTCAGAAATTTCAGAAACAATACCATTGAAACATCAGTGGAACTATTTTACAAGCTGATTAACAATATGAAGGAGTACAAAGCGGGTGCCGACCTTTTATTAAATGACCATATTGAAACAGAAATTATCGATGGAAAAGGAAAATCATACGGAGCCGAGTTTTCTCTGAAGAAACCAGGAGGAAGGCTAAACGGGCGCATCGACTATACCTATTCCCGGACCCTGATTAAATCAGTGACCGATTTTCCGGAAGAGATGATTAATGATGGAGAGTATTTTCCTGCCAATTACGATAAACCGCATAGCTTAAATATACTGGCAAACCTGAAGGCCTCCCGCAGGTTTATGATATCGGCTACCCTGAATTATTCTACCGGACGACCCATTACCTACCCGGTAGCCAAATATCAACTTGGCGACCAGGTGATTCTTCACTATTCAAAGTACAACCAGTACCGGATCCCGGATTATTTCCGCATGGATCTCTCCCTCACCCTCGATGGCAATCTGAAAAAGAAGAAACTGTTTCACAGTACATTTACTTTTTCCCTCTATAACATCACCTCAAGAAAAAATGCTTATTCGGTTTATTTCAGAAG
>JAOZUK010000667.1 GCA_029938715.1 Bacteroidales bacterium
TGGCTGGACAGATCATTTGAAATAGTCAAGATCTGGGAAAGCTGGGGTATAGACATGAAATACAAAGGAAAGCGGGAATTTGCAGGACACAATCTTTCCGGACTTCCAAATATATTCCTAAAATACTCTGGTGGTGAGCAGAAACCAGTTCTTACCAAACAGGCAAAAAAACAAGGCGTCAAGATAATGAACAGGGTTACTGTCTTTGAGCTGTTGAAGGACGGTGATCGGGTGACAGGAGCTCTGGGGTATGATACCTGGAAAGACAAGATAATAGAATTTCATGCCAAAGCTGTTTTCCTGGGTACTGGATGCTGTACCCGGCTTTATAAGAGTTTCACAGGATTAATGTTTAATATGGCCAACTGCCCTTTTAACACCGGTGATGGTCGGGCTATGGCACTTCGGGCAGGAGCAGCCTTAATGAATCTGGAATTCACAGGTCGCTGGGCAGGCCCTAAAAATTTTGCAAGAGCAGGTAAAGGTTCGTGGATTGGAGTTTTAACCGACCCTTCTGGAAATCCAGTTGGGCCATTTGCTTCAAAACCTGACAGGCATAAAGGTGACATAATAGCCGATGCTTATCCCCAGGTGTTCGACGACTATATGAATTCTGGCAGGGGTCCTATCTACATGGATTGCAGAGATGCCCCCCAGGAGGATATTGACTATATGACTCACTGGCTGAGTCATGAAGGTAATGAGGGACTCCTGGCCTATTTGAAAGAAGAAGGAATAGACTTCAAAAAACATGTTATTGAATTTGGAAGATATGAGCCAATTTTATTAGGAGGACTACTTTACAACGACCGATCGGAGACAACGGTTAATGGTCTTTATGCTGCCGGTGATGAAAATCAGATTGGTATGCCTCGTGCTGCAATATGGGGGTGGATAGCCGGTGAAAACATGGCGGAATATGTCAAAAATGCCGAACTTGGTGACCCCCAGAGCAGTAAGGAACTGGTTGAAGATAAAGTGAACCTGGTAAACTCACTCCTGGATCGAAAGATCGGTGCTGAATGGAAAGAGGCGAGTATTGCCGTTCAGGAAATAATGAGTTCCTATGTTGGATTGACAAGGTCAGAGACATTACTTGCTCAAGCGTCCCGCAATCTTTCAATTCTTAAAGAGAAAATTCCTAAATCAATGTTAGCTCGAAACGGGCATGAATTAGGACGGTGCCTGGAAGTGTTGAATAGTCTCGACTTGGGAGAGGCTGTGATATTTGCAGCTGGAGAGAGGAAAGAGACGCGACGCAGTCACAAACGGACAGATTTTCCTTTTGCAAATCCCCTATTAGACAAGCAGCTTCTCGTGTCAAAGATAGACGGAGAATATGAGGGTAATTGGAAAAAAGTGAAGTAATTGAGCAGTTGAATTTTGCTAATTTTGAGGAATTAATCATTTGTCTGTTAAGAGGAGAAAGAGATGCCGCCAGTAATAGACGTAGATCTTTGTAATGCTTGTGGAAAATGCTATAGACAATGTACAGGAGATATATTTTATGGTTCAAAAGTGAAAGAAGTTCCAGTAGTGGCTTATCCTGATGAGTGCTGGCATGAAGGCAGTTGTGTTCATGTGTGTCCGGTTCCGGGTGCCATTAAGCTCAGGGCTCCTTTAGCGATGATTATCAGTTACAAATA
>JAOZUK010000015.1 GCA_029938715.1 Bacteroidales bacterium
ATCCTATTTTTTTATCTTTCTACTTTCTACTTTTTACTTTCTACTTTCTACTTTCTACTTTCCACTTTCTACTTTCCACTTTCTACTTTCCACTTTCTACTTTCCACTTTCTACTTTTCACTTTTTACTTGCCGTCGTAGGCGGCCACAATGGACTTCACCAGTCTGTGGCGAATAATATCTCTTTCATCGAACCTGATGATTGAAATACCTTCGATGTCCTTAAGTATTTCAACGGCCTGAACCAGGCCAGAATCCGATCTTCTGGGAAGGTCAACCTGCGAATCATCACCGGTGACAATGAACCTGGCACTGGGGCCCATACGGGTCAGAAACATCTTGAACTGATTGTGGGTGGCATTCTGAGCCTCATCAAGAATCACAAAAGCATGATCGAGCGTTCGCCCCCTCATGTAGGCCAGTGGTGCAATCTGAATGGTACCGTCCTCCAAAAACTGGATCAGTTTGCGGGGCTGAATCATATCCCTGAGTGCATCGTACAGAGGTTGTAGATACGGATCCAGTTTATCCTTATAGTCACCAGGCAAAAAACCCAGTTTCTCACCCGCTTCCACCGCCGGACGGGTAAGTATGATCCTTTTCACCTCCCGCTCCTTTAAAGCTTTCACAGCCATAGCAATGGCCGTGTAGGTTTTACCAGTTCCGGCCGGGCCCACAGCGATTAAAAGGTCATTGCTTAGTCCATCCTCCACAAGACGTTTCTGGTTGATGGTGATGGCCCTGATCTTTCTGCCATTGTCGCCGTGAAGCAAAACTTCATTTTCTGAGCCTGAAACTTCGATTTTATGGTTAGCCGTTCCATTGAGAAGATCTTCAAGATCGGGAAGGCTCACACTGGAAAATTTTCTAAGATATCTTACAAACAGGTCTACCTTGTCTTCAAACTCCTGCAAACGAATTTTCTCACCATTGATGCGGATCTCATTTCCGCGAGAAACAATCTTCAGATCTGGAAACCGTTCAATGAATTTATTGAAACGGACGTTGTTTACACCATAAAAATCAACGGGATCGACACCTTCCAAATAGATCAGTTTTTCCGCCATATATTAAATTATAATCACTACTTTTGGATGTGCAAATTAAGCTGTTTTTTTCAACATTCCAATAAGAAAATCTCTGTCTCAGGCCCATGCACATTATTACGCTGACGTCCGACTGGAAAGATTACGATTACTATGTAGCATCACTTAAAGGGAAACTACTCTCCATATGCCCGGAAGCTATAATTGTTGACATCACTCACTCCATTAAATCTTTTAATACAGCACAGGCTGCATTTGTGGTAAGAAACAGTTATCCTCACTTTCCCAACGACACCATACACATCATTGCTGTTAACTCTGAACCTGAAGTGGGTGGCCAGTTGCTTGGAGCAAAAAAGGGGAATCAGTATTTCCTCTGTGCCGACAATGGGATGCTGGGATTGCTGGGAGGACCCGAACCTGAAATGGTGGTTAAACTTAAGGAGCCCATCGAATCACAATCCAACAGCTTTATCTCCATGTCGATCTTTGCAGAGGTAGCATGTGCCCTATCTGGGGGATCCCCTCTAAAGGAACTTGGCCAACCGGTAGAAGTCTTCAATAAACAGACCCCCTTGAGGGCCACCATAGAGGATAACATTATTATGGGCAGCGTCGTACACATTGATTCCTATCACAATGCCATTACAAATATCTCCGTGGATCTGTTTCACCGGATTGGAAATGGAAGGCCATTTGAAATCTATGTGCAGAGCAAGCACTATAAGATCAACAGAATAAATAAAAGATACAATGAAACTCCGCCTGGAGATTTACTGGCCATTTTTAATGCCGCAAACCTCCTGGAGATAGCCATTCGGAACGGTAACGCCGCCGGTTTACTAAAATTAAATACAAGTTCAACCATCAGGGTTGAATTTAAAGAAGGATAAAATGCACAGCAGAGAAGAGAAGTTAGAGGCGTTTAATCGCCTGCTGGAGATTATGGATGAGTTGAGAGAGAAGTGTCCCTGGGACCGGGAGCAGACCTTGGACAGCCTCAGGAATCTAACCATTGAAGAGACCTATGAACTTGCAGATGCCATCATGGACCAGGATCTGGAGGAGATCAGAAAAGAACTGGGTGATCTGTTGCTGCATATAGTTTTTTACGCGAAAATCGGATCCGAAAAGGGTTCTTTTGATATTGCCGATGTACTAAATGGGATCAACGATAAGCTGGTTTTCAGACATCCCCATGTATTTGGAGATAGAGAAGTAAAGGACTCCGTGGAAGTAATTGAGAACTGGGAAGAGCTTAAAATGAAGGAAGGCAACAGGAGCGTGCTGGCCGGTGTCCCTATCTCCCTCCCTGCCATGATCAAATCTCACAGGATCCAGGATAAAGTTCGTGCCGTTGGATTTGACTGGGACCAGAAAGAACAGGTGTGGGATAAGGTAACTGAAGAGATCAACGAGGTAAAACATGAACTGATCAACGGAAATCAAAAGGAGAAAATCGAGGAGGAGATCGGCGACCTGTTATTCTCCATTGTCAATGCGGCACGGTTATATGATATAGAACCGGAAACGGCACTTGAACGCACCAACCGTAAGTTCATAAAAAGATTTAAGTACTTGGAATCTAAGACAATTCAGATGGGAAGGTCCTTAAAGGAGATGAATCTTGCGGAGATGGAATCCATCTGGGAGGAGGCTAAATCTATTTAATTTCTTCCTCGTCTGATTTATTGGTCGCATCCTGTTCTTCAGTCGCATCCTGTTCTTCAGTCGCATCCTGTTCTTCAGTCGCATCCTGTTCTTCAGTTGCATCCTGTTCTTCGGTCGCACCCTGTTCTTCGGATGATTCCTCCTCTTTATCAATCACTTCCAGTAATCCTTGGTTTTGCAACTGATTATACCACTGGAAAACCTTTTTAATATCTGAAACATATACTCGCTCCTGGTCATAGTCGGGAACCAGCTCCTCAAAATAAGATTTTAACTGGGAGGCATCTCCTTTATGGGATAGTGATTCTTTTCCTTCTGCTTTTTCATGAATCTGGTAAAAAATATCGGCAAGCGGAATCTCTTCCTCATTGGTAAAAATCGCTATATCTTCAAGAGAACTCACCCTTGCAGTTGCAGGAGCTACATGGCGTTTTCCATCTTCAAGTGACTCTACCACGATGCCATTTCTGGCCTGGGCAATGTACCTGAACAGTCCTCCTTTTCCTGATATAGACATGATGTCTTTTAGCTTAATTGTCCTCATAGCTGTAGCCTTCCGTAAAGTGATGCAAATATAGCACTTCTAGTTTAATCCCCGCTTCTTTTTGATTTGGTCATAAGCTTCCTGAACCTTCCTGAATTTCTCATGAGCCACTTTCTTAAAATCTTCACCAAGGTGACTTACCTTATCGGGATGGTACTTCATAGCCATCCGGCGATAAGCTTTCTTAACATCCTCGTCTGAAGCGGTGGTCTCAATTTCCAGGATCTTGTAAGAGGAATCGGTCTGACTTACAAACATGGCCTGGATGCTCTGAAAATCAGAGTCTGAAATACCCATAAAACCTGAAATCCTGTTAATTACATTATTCTCAGACTCACTGACCGAGCCATCTGCTGAGGCAATCCCAAACAGGAAGTGCAACATCTCCAGGCGGTATGAATAATCAAGCCTCTGTGAAAGCTGGTTAGTCACATCCCTTAATGGGATTTCCTGCTTCAAAATATCCCGGAGCATCACCACAGCTTCTGACGCGGTCTCTTCACCAAATCGTGACACAAAATAACGTCTCACATAATCCAGTTCACTCTTCATTACCCGGCCATCGGCCTTCATCACAGCTGCAATAAGAACCAGCAGGGAGGCTGCATAGTCACCCCTTAATGTCTTCTCCCTGACACTCCTTACCTGCCCTGTCATATCACTTTTTCCTGAATCAAAAATTGATCCAACAGCCAGACCCAGGATTCCCCCTATAGGACCACCCAGTGCCCAACCCAGACCAAGTCCAACCCATTTTCCAAATTTTGCCATCTGATTATCCTCTTTTTAAAATCGTTTTGTGTATTTTAATAATCTCTGGAAGAAGCATTTCCTTCCCATCATTGTTAATCACATAATCTGCCTTCTTCATCTTCTCCTCTTCGCTCATCTGGTTCTTCATGCGGTCCAGAACCTGTTCTCTTGCAATGCCATCACGCTGCATCACCCTTTTCACCCTTAATTCTTCCTCAGCAAATACCACTACTGTAAGATCCATGTGCCGGTCCGATCCGCTTTCAAATAAAATAGCTGCCTCTTCAACCACATAGAGCGCATGGTTCTGCTTACCTGCCCATCTGGAAAAATCCTCGCGAACAGCCGGATGCACCAGTTCATTTAAACTGGCCAGCAACCCATGATCCTTGAAAACCCTGTCCGCAAGAAACTCCCTGTTAAGGGTTCCCCCCACATAAGCTTTGTCTCCAAATAGCCTGGAAATTTGGGTCACCAGCTTGGGATCACCGTTCATCACTCTTCTGGCTTCCGTATCGGCATAGTAAACAGCCGCCCCTAATTTTTCTAATACGCTACACACCAGTGTTTTACCGCTACCGATCCCCCCTGTCAGCCCGACTTTTAACATTACCTCTTGGACTTAAGGTATTCGACCGTTTTCGGGTAGTATTCGTAACTTAAAAGATAGTAGGGTATATTCTGAATGCTCACATTCAATGTTTTGGTCCGGTCATCAATCTTGTCATAGTCAACTACCGCTCTGAATAGATTTCCATCCATTCTTTCATATTTACTTAAACCCACCTTGCAGGTCAGCTTAATCCTGGAAGGGAAGGTTTGAAGCGAAATATCCTCAGGCAGGTTCTGAACCTCAACCAGTATGGAAAACTGAACCTCAGTAAATCGCTCCAGTTCAAGGTTACAGGTCACTCTGCTTTTCTCGTATACCAGATCAGGAATCTCCATTAACCTCACCTTCTGGCTAAACCCCTTAGATAGCAATCCCATTTCACTTCTCTCTGTAAACACAAATTCCAGTGTATCCAGGATCACATCGGGACCCGTAACCATTATAGAGTCTGGAATAGCCTGCACCACATCCTTGGTGGTATATTGTTTATCCACCTCAAAATGGAAATCAGGCTTGATCTTAATCTTTCGGGAGAGACTCTTTGCAAATTGAAAATGGAGGGTGTCGGGTTTAATTTCAAGCAACTGAAGCTCAGATGGCAATTGAATGGAAATCTGATCTCGAAGATACCGGGTCAATATATGTGCCTTAAAGCTATCCTGGTCTGGTCTGTTCAGATTAAATGCAGAAACCTTAAAACTAATGGGATCGGGCTTTTTAAACACTTTATACCGCAACAACGCATATCCTAGCGCATTGACACGCAGATCAAGATGGTCGGGCATCTCACCAACAAAAACCTCATCCTTCGGAAAATCCGTGTACACCAGGGGATACTCAATCTGAGAAGTATAGTTCTTACTCAATGCATTAAGTAGCCAGATAAACACAGAGATCAAAAGGAAAACTGAAAACATCAGGATCCTTTTCCTGAATTGTAGTTTTTTTCCTTCCGTTACCTTTGGCCAATTCTGTAGAAAACCGCTTTCCAAAACAGTTTGATTACTTTTTCTTGCTTTTCAGTTACTTCTTTGCAGTCTGCTCCGTCGGTTCTGCAGTCACTGCAGTCTTATCTACCTTTACAATCACATTATCAGCAATTTCAACGGTCACTGTGCGATCTTTTACATCTGTGATTTTACCATATATACCACCCGTGGTGGTCACTTTGTCACCCTTCTTCAGGGAGTTACGAAAATTGGTTGCTTCTTTCTGTTTTTTCATCTGGGGTCGTATCATGAAAAAATAGAAGACAACAATGATTAAAAGCAGGAAAATCAGAGACTGCATTCCTGCACCACCGGCACCTGGCCCAGCAGGTGCAGCTAAAACTTGAAATAGAAAACTCATTTTTTATATATTAAATTAAACATTATGTTTCATTTTTCTCCTTCAATGATTGTTCCAAAGTCGTGAGTCAATCTGTCAAAAGTCATAACTGCCTGTCCTGAAGGACCCCGTGCGGTTTCTTTCAGGTCAATCGTTTCAGAAGGCAGCCTGCCATTATGTCCTGAACACCCCATCACAAGAGGGAGTGTAAGCAGCCATATCAGTTTGATTATCAAAGACCTCATATTACTCATTCTCACCAATCAGTCCCCTGCCCGATTTTAATATTTTATTCTGTTCCTTCAACTTTGACACCACTTTATCGAGTACTCCATTGATAAACACATTGCTTTTGGATGTACTGTAATACTTAGAAATCTCCAAGTATTCGTTCAGGGTTACTTTGGTGGGAATTGAAGGAAATCCAATCAGTTCGGCAATGGCCATCTGCATAATCAGAATATCCATAAAAGCAATCCTGTCCAGGTCCCAGTTACGGGTATTTTCCTTTACGTATTCCACATATTCGTCCCGATGAATGATGGTTTGCCTGTACAACTTAACTACATATTCGCGATCCTCACTATTCTTGTAGAGCTCCATCAGTGTTTTATCGGGGCCATCCTCTTCCTTAAACTTTTTAAAAGTCTTGACAATCATACTGGTGATGAACTCCAGGTCGTCATTCCAATAAATGCTCTGCTCCTCCATAATTGAATCTAGCAATTCACTGGAAAAGACAATATGTGTATAAGCAAACGTAACCAGCTTTTTATCTTCAGCGTATCCCGAAGGTTCGGCTGACATATAGGCAGCGTACTCCTCACTCTCAACAATCCTGTTATGGATCTCCTTAATCAATTCGGGATAGTTGCTCCAGTTCAACTTATGCTGATCAATAAACCGAAGCAACCATTTATTATTCCTGAGTTGCTCAATCAGTCGATTATTAAGGAAACGTGTATTGGGATCCAGGTCTTCCGGTGTGGGTATACGCTTATTGCGCGCAAGTTCTATCCTCGATTCAGCATAAAGGCTTACATCCAGTATCAGGAGTAACAGATAATGATAAAGTTCGTATGCCTTCTCAATATTAAAATGAAGCTCCTTTTCGGATCGCCCCATATCCTCCCTGCCAGTTTTGTAATAAGCGTAGAGGGATTGCAGCGCTTTAATACGTAATTGTCTCCTGCTGATCATTTGTAAAAAAACCGGTATTCATATTTATAACGATGCAAATTTACATTAATTTTTAATGTATAAAACAAGTGTTCGCCTGCAAGTTTGGAGCAGCCCTAAAAAGCGGAACATTTGATAATGTTTAAAATATTTCACATTTTTGAATATAAACTAAGTAACCCTATCTAAAACTGATGTAATGATCGATGAAGGAAATGCTAAATCTGAAGGGCTTGTAACTGAGGCAGCAGAACGAGAAGAAATCCATTCAAAAGCTGTTAGGGCTGGAAAAAGGACCTATTTTTTTGATGTCAAAGCAACTCGCAGGAACGACTATTATGTAACAATTACCGAGAGTAAGAAAAGGTTTAACCGTGATGGCAAGTTTTTCTATGAGAAGCATAAACTCTTTCTGTACAAAGAGGATTTCGATAAATTTGCCGACAGTTTGAAAGAGGTTATTGAATTTATTCGTGAAGCCAATCCACAACCCATAGAGATTGAGGACGTGCGAGTTACAGAACGCACAGAGACCAAGGCTGCTGATACTCAAATGGTAGATAAAGAGAAAGATTTCACCAATGTTGAGTTTGATGATCTGGGCGGAGAAAACGCCTGACCTCAATCTGATTTACGTTCCAAAAATTCTTTGATCTCCATAAAGGAGAGTGTCTTTACATTGGTAATAATAAAATCTTCATTCAGAAAATTGCCATACCTGTTACATTCGAGAATTGCTTCGTTAAAAACCGTTTTTAATGAGTAGTTCATAGGTAGAAGTAACATGATGGTAGAGAGGTACCCTGAAAAATTGACTTCCTCTACTTCAGCATCAAATTTCCGCAATATGTATTCAAATTCATTCTTAATTACCATCTGGTGTGTAGGGGTCAGATCGGTCCTGGTTCTTGTCATGACCACTACGAAATAGCGCAACTTTTGATCCTTTCCTCCCAATCCGGTGGAGATAAACACTTGATTCTCGTCCATGATTTTGCTTACAAGCTGCATACGGCTTTCATTGAGGGAAAGCAACGCCCACTTTTGAAGTGACTCCTCCCCATCCTTCACAAATGACTCAATGGCTCTGTAACATTCCACCTTTTCAATGGTGGCCAGACGCGCAAGTATCTCTTTTTTTACCTCCTGAGAGTAACCCGGCTCGTTGAGATACTGGCTATGCTCCAGAGCCCATGACTCCTCCTTTTCCTCTCTAAGGCGCTTCGAACACTCGAAATATTCAACCTGAAGATCCATATCGATCTGCTCCTCCATGATCTTAAGACTACCAGGGTTCTTACCCAGCATCTCCTGGATCTTTTGATATAAGTTTTCATACTCCTCCATCTGACACCTGTAATTAATTCAATGTACGATTTTTTCTTAATTTTCGGAAAAGTTCACCCATGCAGGTGATTTTTGCTATTGAGAAGAGAATTTATGCGACATTTGATGATATTCTAGGAATTCCTAAATAGATAAGTATGGATATTACACTTGCCATCCTCGGCATGGCACTCATATTGATCGGTTTCGCAGGAAGCATCGTACCCATTATTCCAGGTCCGCCTATTAGCTGGGCCGGTTTTCTGTTGTTGAAGTGGACAGACTATGTGAACAAGGGTGCCAGCGGATACGAAAATACGCTGTGGATCTTACTATTCTTTGTGGTGCTGGTCACCATCCTGGATTACGTAGTACCTATACTAGGGACAAAGAAGTATGGAGGCTCCAAACGAGGAGTATGGGGTGCTACCATAGGGGTGGTTGTAGGTTTATTCTTTGGACCGCTAGGCATCATTATCGGGCCATTTTTGGGCGCTTACATTGGAGAGATTACCACAGGCAAAAAGGATCGAGAAGCATTAAAAGCTGCCTGGGGATCTTTCGTGGGATTCCTTCTGGGAGTTGGCCTCAAACTGATGACATGTGGAACCATACTCTTCTTCTACATCAGGCACTGGTTCTTCTAATTAACTGCTGCGCAGTTAATTAGTTATTGAGTTAGTAAGTTAGTGAGTTAATAACTTGCTAACCCATTAACCTATTAACTTCTCGTTGTTACCCTCCAAGCGTAGCAACGAGAATTGCTTTTATCGTATGCATCCGGTTTTCGGCCTCATCAAAAACAATGGAGTGCTTCGATTCAAATACCTCCTCTGTCACCTCAAGGGCTTCCAGACCAAACTTCTGAAAGATCTCCTCCCCAACCTTTGTTTCCCTGTTATGAAATGCAGGCAGACAGTGGAGAAATTTCACATTGGGATTACCAGTTAAATCGAGTATTTCCCGATTGACCTGGTAAGGGCTCAGCAGTTTGATCCGCTCCTCCCAGACCTCTTCTGGTTCCCCCATGGAAACCCATACATCTGTATACAGAAAATCTGCACCTTCAACAGCCACCTTTACGTCCTCTGTGATGTTGATTTCACCACCGGTTTGAGTAGCGATCTTACGACATTTTTTAACCAGAGATTCTTCAGGTTGTACCGATGCCGGAGCAGCAGCACGGAAATCCATGCCAGCTTTTGCAGCTCCTACCATCAATGAATTACCCACATTATTTCTGGCATCACCCAGGTAACAAAACTTCATCTGATTTAAGGGTTTATCAGAGTGTTCCAGCATGGTCATAAAATCAGCCAGTACCTGGGTGGGATGAAACTCATCTGTCAATCCATTCCATACCGGAACCCCGGAGTACTCAGCCAGCTCTTCTACGATGGATTGGCCAAAGCCCCTGTATTCGATTCCGTCGTACATTCTTCCCAACACCCTGGCAGTGTCTTTCATTGATTCCTTATGACCAATTTGAGTGCCCGAAGGCCCCAGGTAGGTCACTCCGGCTCCCTGGTCCAGAGCTGCTACTTCAAAAGCGCACCTTGTACGAGTAGAGGTCTTCTCAAAAATCAGGGCGATGTTCTTCCCTCTCAACCTGTGAACTTCAGTACCAGAATATTTTGCCTTTTTCAATGTAAAACTCAAGTCTAGCAAGAATCGAATCTCTTCGGGGCTATAGTCTAACAGTGTTAAAAAATGCCGATTGCGCAGATTGTATGCCATTGGTCGTGAATTGTGAATGGTGAATAGTGAACACAAAAATAGTATAAAATGTCAGGTATTGTATTCCATGGTAATTTTCGTTCCAAAGCTTTTATCCTCCAGTTTAAAAGCTTCGGTTATTACACTTTTCTCACCTCCATTCTTAATGAATTGAAGGCAGGCCTTT
This sequence comes from Bacteroidales bacterium, assembly GCA_029938715.1. Classification (GTDB taxonomy): domain Bacteria; phylum Bacteroidota; class Bacteroidia; order Bacteroidales. Next base: position 10,364 of record JAOZUK010000015.1, read on the forward strand.
ATTTTTGGGGCCATATCCCCTTCACCAAACATTCCCTTTTCAAGCAAAGAAATTGTATCTGCATAGTTGAGAAATTCGACTACTTCCTGTTGTGGGGTATTGTAATTGATATATACGAAAGGAACATCGGTTAAAATATAAAACTCGTCGGCTCCTATCCTTGCTCCCAGCAGCGCCGATGCCAGGTCTTTGTCAATAACCGATTCAGAGGGTCTGATGCGTCCCTCAGCATCCAGGTAAACCGGTACACCACCTCCTCCTGCCGCCACCACTATGGTTCCCTCTCTGACCAGTGTTTCCACAATTTGTTCATTGATAATCTTAATGGGCACCGGTGAAGGAACTACCCTTCGGAATCCACCTTCTCGCTTCTTGCTCTCCTTGAAGATCCATGACTTTTCACTTGCGATCCTTTCCGATTCCTCTTGATTATAGATTTTACCAATGCGTTTGGAAGGGATATTAAAAGCTTCATCTTCCTCATTGACCAGAGCCATGGTCATAAGGGTCACCACCTGGCGATCTATTCCATGCTTATGCAATACATTCCTCAACATTCTCTCGATCATATAACCAATGCCTCCCTGAGAATCAGCCACACATATATCCAGTGGCATTTGAGGAATTCCATATACTCCTTCACCAGCATCGTTTCGCATGAGGATATTTCCTACCTGGGGTCCATTTCCATGGGTAATAACCAGGTTATATCCCTCTCTGAGCAAAAAGACCAGATTTTCCAGGGTATCTGTCGTGTTTTGCTCCTGTTCATCGATGGTCCCCAGTTGATTATCCCGCAAAAGGGCATTCCCCCCCAGGGCTACAACTGCCAGCTTTTTCTTGATCATCTTTAATAGCTTTGATGCAAATCTAGAAATTACCTTACCCATAGGGGTCAGAATAAACAGATTCTACAACATAATTTCATCAAAGAATTCCAAGGATCGAAGTATATAAATAAATTTGCCTATTTTTAACAAAATTCATGCCCATCACTGTGGTCCGACTTCGGCTGTTTACATGTTCCCTTATTTTTATCTTTCTGCTAAGCGGATGTGGCAGGTTTGGTGGTTTGTCAAAGACCATGGAAGCCAACTATCTGAAATACAGGATAGAGTATATGGACAAGATGGCCGGGGATATTCCCACTCGATTCCTCCCTGCTCAGATGGACTCTTACTATACCAAGCATTTTGTGCTTACGAGAATTGAGGGCCTCTTCAATCAGTTTTCACTGATTCAAATAGCAGATTTAAAACGCAAAAAGGTAACTACATTGTTGAATTTCTTTGGCAACAGGGTCTTTTACAAAGGCACCCATGGAGAGCTTCCCGCGGGAATTAAGGAGCTTGAGCAAATGGAGTATCGGTTAACAGGTGATAAATCTGTAATCGGGGGCCTTAATTCCGAAAGAATAGAGATAGATACCGGTAAAGAGCAGTTTGACATCTACATCACCAGGGATTTTTCTGTTCGCCAGCCCAATATTGTCACCCCGTATCATACCATTGACTCACCGCTTACAGATTTCCCCATACAGTTAAGCAAGCTAAAAATGCACCTCTCCTGCATTGGTTTTGAATCTAAAACTGTTGAATCTGAACTTTTTAAAGTTCCTGAGAATTACAGGTCCGTTTCCCGTTTGGAGATGGAGGAGATTATTAACAGCCTGTTTACAAAAGAATAGTAGCTCCTACTCCGTTATTATTATCTTAGATCGTTAAAAATTTCATGGTTGAATGACCAAAAAAAAGAAGAAAAATCCCTCTGTTAGCTTCCTGAAATCGATAGTTTCATTTCTGAAGGATGATCGGTTCAGGTATGCCATGGGAATTGTATTCCTGCTGGCAGGCCTGTTTATGGTACTCTCTCTTATTTCATACCTGATTAACTGGAAAACAGACCAGGACTTTGAGTGGGCCAGGGTTCTTTCTGGTCCTGAAATCGAGGTAGAGAATTCTGGAGGAAAAATGGGCGCATGGCTATCTAACCTGCTTATCAACAGATGGTTTGGTCTGGCCAGTTTTTTATTTCCTGGAATTCTAATCCTTATTGCATTATCACTCTACAGAATTAGTCTGGTTAAAACCGGAAAAGCCATCAGGAATAGCCTGATTGTGATCGTGTTACTCTCCATTACAATGGGATTATTCTTTGGAGATGGAGGAGGAATTCTGGGAAGCGGACCAGGCGGACAACATGGCTATTTCCTCAGTAAGTGGCTTCTGGCCAGTGTCGGATACCTTGGCTCCATTTCTCTTCTGGTGATCTCCTATGCTGCCCTGATTCTTTTCTCCACAAACTTCCTGGAATGGATCAGGACAAAGAGTAGCCCATTTAAATCGGAAATCGGTCCTGACCACAAAAAGGAGAAAAAAATTGTAGTTTCAACCGATCCGACCTCTGCAGATGAAGCCTCTAATGTCCAAGAAGATAAACAATTTGAAGTGACAACCCGCGATACCGGGCTCCATGAAACAAAAAATGAGGAAGAAGACCGCACTCCCGATTTTGTAGCTCCTCCCGATCCAAAGAATGAGGTGGAAATGACAGTGGAAGATGCCTCTCAGAGCAATCCGGATGACATAAATCCGGATGAAGGAGCTCTTGGAGAGTATGATCCTACCCTGGATCTGCCCCGCTATAAATATCCTCCATTGAGCCTGTTAAAGGACTATGATCATGGAGAAACAACTGTTACCAGCAAAGAGCTTGACTCCAACAAAGACCGGATTGTAGAAACGCTGAACAACTACAACATAAAAATCGATAAGATCAAAGCCACCATCGGTCCGACGGTGACTCTGTATGAAATAGTGCCGGCTCCCGGAATCCGCATCTCCAAGATCAAGAGCCTGGAAGACGATATTGCCCTGAGTCTGGCCGCTCTGGGTATACGCATCATTGCTCCCATCCCAGGTAAGGGAACCATCGGGATTGAGGTTCCCAATCAAAATCCCAGGACCGTTTCCATGAAGACCATTCTGGCCTCAAAGTCCTACCAGGATTCGGATATGGAGCTGGCTGTAGCCATTGGTAAGACCATCTCCAATGAAACCTTTGTTTTTGACCTGACTAAAATGCCTCACCTGCTGGTTGCGGGGGCAACAGGACAGGGAAAATCGGTGGGATTAAATGCCATTATAGCTTCACTCCTCTTTAAAAACCACCCGGCCAGGCTTAAATTTGTGATGGTTGATCCCAAAAAGGTTGAACTTTCGCTTTACAGTAAAATAGAGCGTCACTATCTGGCCAAGCTACCCGAGTCTGAAGAGGCCATCATTACCGATACGCAGCAGGTGATCCATACACTGAACAGTTTGTGTCATGAGATGGATGAAAGATACAACCTGCTTAAAAATGCCCACGTTCGTAACATCAAGGAGTACAATGATAAATATATCAATCGCAAGCTAAATCCAAACAAGGGACATCGGTTCTTACCCTTCATTGTGGTTATAGTGGATGAATTTGCCGATCTGATTATGACCGCAGGACGGGAGATTGAGCACCCCATCTCAAGACTGGCTCAACTGGCAAGGGCCATTGGAATTCACCTGATTATTGCCACACAGCGACCCACCACAAATATCATCACTGGTGTAATCAAAGCCAATTTTCCTGCCAGAATAGCATTCCGGGTCACCTCGGGTATCGACTCCCGGACCATTCTGGACGGACCAGGAGCAGATCAGCTCATTGGTCGCGGAGACATGCTCTTCCTCAGCGGCAGTGAACCCATCAGGATACAGTGTGCCTTTATTGACGGCCCTGAGATTGAAGATGTTGTCGATTTTATTGGGGAACAGCGGGGATATTCCACAGCATTGATGCTTACTCCCATTGAGGATGAAGGTGGAAGCGGACCCGAAGTAGACCTGAATACAAGGGATGATAAATTTGAAGAAGCAGCCAGACTTGTTATCCAGCATCAACAGGGATCCACCTCTCTGATTCAGAGAAAACTCTCCCTGGGGTATAACAGGGCGGGCAGAATCGTTGACCAGCTGGAGGCCGCAGGTATCCTTGGTCCTTTTGAAGGGAGCAAAGCGCGACAGGTTCTCTTACAGGATGAATTCAGTTTGGAACAGATTTTGAAAGGTCTATCGTAAAAGGAGAACTGAACCATGACTCTATTCCATAGAAAATCACTATCTCTCTTGTTGCTTATGCTCTCCCTGCAGGCTTATACCCAGCAAGATCCCAAGGCAGAACCGTATCTCCAGGCTGTTTCCAAACAGTTCGATATGGAGAAAGGTTACCTGATTGAGATGGACTACATAAGGGAAGATATTATGAGGGAGACCTCTGCCGAAGGAGAAGGAACCGTCTGGATGAAAGGACTTAAGTATAAAATTGTAGTGGACGAGTTTATCGTCTATTATGATGGCGAGAAGCTCTTTTCTCAAAACACTGAAACCGAGGAAGTCTATGTGAGTATACCGGATCCGGATCAGCCGGGATATCTCCAGGCAGTTCCCATTAGAATCATCAAATCTTATGAGCAGGACTTTAAATACATGTTTATGGGAACCACCCCTTTTCAAGGTAAAGAGAGGGTGGAAATTCAATTATACCCCAATGATATCTCGGGTCCCTACTCCATGCTGAAAATGTTTATCAATCCACACTCTTTTCGACTTGAAGCATTTCAGTTAAAACATAAGGAGGGCATTCTCTATACCATGATCCTTTCTAAAATTACAAAAAATCAATTATTTGAGGATTCCCTCTTTAAGTTTGATCCCAAAAAATTTCCGGAAACAGAAATCATAGAATTACTGGAGTAACTCTCTACTTGGGATACTCAATTCTGGAATGATAAATATTCGACAGCCTGTTCTTAAAGATCTCTTTGGCTGTGGAGATATCAGCATAGGTCAGATTAGCCTCTGAAAACTGGGACTCCTCAGCCTGACGGGCAACAATACTTTCCACCAGTTCAGATATACTCTCAGGTGTATAGACTCTCAGGGCTCTGGAAGCTGCTTCCACCGAATCGGCCATCATCAATATAGCATGTTCTTTGGCAGTAGGTCTGGGTCCGGGATAAGTAAACTCCTCAATATCTATCTCCTCGTCTGGATTGGCATTTAAGAATGAACGGTAGAAGTATTGAACGGTACTGGTTCCATGATGAGTGGAGATAAACTCGAGAATCTGGCCAGGCAATTTATGTTTCTTTCCAATCTCAATTCCAAGGATCACATGATCGATGATCATACGTGCGCTGGAACGAAAATCGAGCTCATCGTGTGGGTTTCCTCCTTCGTTCTGATTTTCAATGTAGTACTGGGGATTCTCCATCTTACCAATATCATGGTACATGGCTCCTGCACGTATCAGCAGCGAATTGCCTCCTAACTTTAGTATGGCCTCCTCAGCCAGATTAGCGACCTGCATAGAGTGCTGAAAAGTACCTGGAGCCTTTTCGGCCAGCTTACGAAGCAGAGGTTGATTTGTATCAGAGAGTTCAAACAGGGTTGCATCCGAAAGAAATCCAAATATCCGCTCGAAAAGAAATACAAGCGGGTATACAGTCAGGATCAGAAGTCCATTACCAAGGAGCCAGAGCACATTGATCCAGTTTATCTGGGAAATATCTCCTTCCTGCAGAATGGAGAGCAGAATATAGATCAGGGCATAGCAGGCAAATACAAAGGTGGCCGTGTAGAACAGGATTCCTCTTTTATAGTAGGAACGAAGGCTAAACACCCCCACCAGTCCGGCCAGGAAATTCATCAATACGAACTGGTAACTATTTGGCACCCAGAAGCCTGCCAGAAGAAGGGTAATCATATGTACAAAAAGAGCATACCTGATATCGAAGAAGGTCTTCAGAAAGATCGGCACCAGCACAAACGGGATCACATAAACACTTACTGCATCATTGGTAGAAGCTGCGCGAGTCAGTCCCACCATCATCACAATCATGCCCAGCGTAAAAAAGGTCTGCGTCCGGCTCTTAAGGATGTCTTTTCTCAATGAGTATATAAACCAGAAGAGAGACAGGAAAATCAGGCTGATCAGTAAGAACTGACCCAGATATACCACCAGGTAGTTTTTCTTCACATTGGGATTGGATTCGTACTCTTTTCGAAGAGACTCTATAATCAGGTAGTTGGATACCGACATTAATTCACCCCTGGCTATGATTAACTGTCCCGACTGAACCATTCCCTGGGTTAATATTAACTCCTCAAGGCTGGCCTGCAGAACTTTCTGCGTCATTACCTCATCGTACCCCAGGTTGGTTCTCAGATAATCATTCAGGTTAATCCTGGATAGAATGGCCAGTGAGCCCGGATTGATCCTTTCCAGTTCAGCTAATAAGTACTCATAGGCCGACCGTTCGGTATAGAGGGTTGAATACCTTACCTCCTCAGCCACCGAATTACGCACCACCATCACCGACAGCTGGTCCAGAATCTTTCCCTCCAGCACCGGATGCCGTTCGATGATACCTGTGGCATAGATCTCTTCTAAAATATCTCTTATTGCATGGCCTGTAACGGTCCATGACTCTGACACATACAATCCCAACCCCATGGAGACTGCTAATCGGCTATAATCGTTACTAAAAGAGGAGACCATGCTTCTTTCAGTCACCGAATCCTGCACAAAGAATAGAGGTGCTTTGCTCTCCAGGCTATCTTGCTCAAGTTGAACCTGCTCAGCTGGTTTATAAATGGGGAAGTCGAAGGGGGCCACCAGGGTTTCGTGCATCCAGGGTTTATTCTTGGAATACTCATATTTGAATTTCCCCTCACTGGGAAACATAAAGTAAACCAGAAAAATGGCAATAAGGTAAAGTAATACGATCTGGATGGTCTTCCAGAACCTGAAAATGCCTTTAATCCAGTTCATGGGGTGAAAATAAAACAACTTTTGCAACTTTTAACCTCTCCCAGGCATTTTTGTTCAATAGCATTGAAACTCTGAGGCAACTTAAAGATTTTAACTATCTTGAAATTATTCTAGTGTAGTGAAGGCTGTAAAATGAAACAAGGCATATCATACCAGGGTTGTATACCCATGAGGCGAAATCCCGGACACAGATCCGAAATGATCTCACAGCTCCTGTTCAGTGAGGAATTCACGATCATGGAAGAGGATCATGGCTGGCTCTTAATAGCACTTGATCATGAGGGTTCCCAAGGGTGGGTGGACAATGAGAGTATCCAGGTAATTGAATCTTCCAATGAAGCGCTGGATATGCCCACATCGGGCTACCGCATAGTAACCTATCCATCCATTACAGTACTTGACCAGAAAGAGAGTCATCAGCTCATCTTGCCTGCCGGATCATTTTGGCCTTCTGGCTCTGCTACTAAAATTGAATTACACGGCAGGAATTTCGAATTGCTATCCCAGGAGGGACTGGACACTCCCGGGAGGGACGTTGATCTGGAAGAGATCGGTGGGAAGCTGTTGTCCCTGCCTGCCATTCATGGGGGCAGATGTGGATTTGGCTTTGATGCGCCGGGCCTTGTTCAGATGCTGTGCCAAATGAGAGGCCTGCAGGTACCCCGAACCAGCCAGGCTCAGTCAGATCTGGGAAACGCAATTAACTTTATTCACGAAGTAGCTGCTGGCGACCTGGCATTCTTCGACAATATGAATGGGGAGATTGATCACGTGGGGCTGTTGCTGGAAGGAGGAAGAGTCCTGCATGCCTATCAACAGGTACGTATTGACAGATTTGATCAGCAGGGAATATATTGCTCTGACAGAGAAAGATACACACATAAACTAAGGATTATCAAAAGGATCGAAGGATAGTACTCAGTGGGTAGTAACCAGTTACATAATGCTTCGCCATGTTACAAAAATTTGAAAGGTAATGTCAAAAGTGGGAGCGTATACTTATGACTACCCAAGGCCAGCGGTGACCGCTGATATAGCAGTGTTGCGTATGGAGGGAGTACCGGAGATCCTGTTGGTGCAGCGAAAGGATCCTCCCTTTAAAGATATGTGGGCCCTTCCGGGTGGTTTTATGGAGATGGATGAAACCCTTGAGGATGCAGCACGAAGGGAGTTGCTTGAAGAGACTGCAATCAGTGCCGGCGAGTTTATCCGGTTCGACACCTATGACAACCCCGGTCGCGATCCCAGGGGACGTACCATTACTCAGGTTTTTGTGATGCTCTGGAAAAAAGAGATGGGCCTTCCCCGGGCAGGAAGTGATGCCAAATCCCTGGCCTGGTTCGAACTAACCACACTACCCGGGCTGGCTTTTGATCATGCCTCCATTGTAAATGATGTAATCCAGCTAATGCGCACAGCCAAAGAGTGAATCCCAACGTTTTTTTTTGATAACTTCGTACTATTAATCAAAGGCGATGAGAAAGCTCCCCGGCATTATACTCTGCATCATTATTGATTGTACGCTTATCTGTGCACAGGATTTACCTGCCCGCATTGAAAACATACAAACCGAAATTACGGGCAAAACCATGGTGGTGAGGTATGATATTACCAAATCATCCCCGGGTAGAAGCCACCAGGTGGATTTCGTGGTTATTGACAACCATAGAAATGCCATTTATCCCGATTCCATCTTCGGGGATGTGGGAACTGCAGTAACTGCAGGTATGGACAAACAGGTGACCTGGGAGATCTACAAGGAATTCGATGTGGTCTATGGTGATTTCTATCCCAGGCTGGTCATCGACATCAATGAGAACAGGCGTCATATGAGGGGACCAGAATTTGCAGCATTATCCCTGCTTCTTCCGGGGCTTGGGGATTATTTTGTTGCAGATGTGAAAGAGATGAAGATCAAACCCTATTATAAAACTTTAACCACTGCAGGGATCCTTGGGTTATCCTGGGCAGCTTACAACAAACGAGTAGAGAGTCCAGCGGTGATGGCCCCTCCCGGTTGGTATGCCTCGGCGGATGCACCCCCTGGAGAGGAATACGCATATATTGATCACTACTGGGAAAAGGAACCAGCCAGTACCAATTATTGGCTCTTCCCACACGATGGGGAAATTTTCCTTGGCATCGGCATCGCAACCTGGCTTTTTGATGTGATATGGGTAGCCAGGAAAGGTGTAGTGAACAACAGGGTACGAAACAGCATCCTTGAGCATCTTTCACTTACTCCGAGCAGTGAGGGCTTCCAACTGGCCTATAGACTTCAATTCTAATGAAATAATCCATATATACATGAATAAAAATCAAATTATACTTTTACTGGCACCACTTTTACTCACCACATATGTGAGAGCACAGATTGGCTTGCAAGCCGGGCAGCACGGATTTATCCTGAATACCCAGAATCTGGAGCCACATCAGGTAGATATCATTGACGGTATAGCCACCATGCGGTATTCTAGTTCAGCTGCCACCATCAACGGATCGCCCTACCTGGACATAGAATTCATGGAAGGAACCATGACCACTCTCGATGGAACAGTTATACCGGGATTAAAGTACAGATACGACATCTACGGGGATCGGATGCAGTTTCTTGTGAATGCCGATACAGCCACTATTAATAAACCCCTGGCTCTACGTTCTGTGGAAGTGGGAAACCGCAAATTTGTATACGAGATATTCCTCATAGAAGCAAACAGAGTAGCCACCGGGTATTTTGAAGTAATCGAGGAAACCGAATATCTTACCGTCCTTTACAGAAGACATATTGAACTTGAACAGGATATCTATGTTTCCAATTACGGAGGAGGTGGAGGAACCAAAGAGTTCAGGATGAAGCATGTGAACAGCTACTTTGTGAAACCAATCGATTCTGCAGCACTGAAGATCCGCAATAAGAAGGATTTCCTGAATACACTTACTGATCACCAGGACCAGGTGAAACAATACATGAAGGAAAACAAGATTTCAGTAAAAAAGGAAAAGGATCTGCAATCAGTGACCAGATATTACAACAGCCTCTACAATTCTGATTCTTAGCACACCATTAAAGGATCATCCCGGCACCCACTGTATTGTTGGTCGCTTCATCTATAATGATGATGCTTCCTGTAATGTGGTTATCCTTGTAAGAGTCGTAGAAAATCGGTTTGGATGTTTTGATTCTGATCCTGGCTATCTCATTTAAAACCACTGATTTATCATCTCTGTTTTCTTCAAGGGTGTTTATATCCATCTTGTAGACCACCTCACGTATAATTCCGCGCAATTCTGCTGTAGTGTGACGGATTACATATTTGCCTCCCATCACCATGGGGTTTTCACCGAGCCAGCAAACCATCAGGTCAATCTCCTGACCCACGTTGGGTTTCTGGTCTACAGGAACAATCATATCTCCCCTGCTAATGTCAATATCATGAGCCAATCTGAATGTGACCGATTGTGGCGGATATGCTTCACTCAGCTCTCCGGTCATGGTATCTATTGATTCCAGTGTTGATTCGATACCTCCTGGCAATACTGCCACCTTTACTCCCGGCTTCCATACCCCACCTGCTATTCTTCCGGCATATCCCCGGTAGTCGTGATACTCATCCCGCTGGGGACGTATGACATACTGAACCGGGAAACGAGGATTCACAAAATCTGCATCACTCCTGATATTGATGGTTTCGAGTATTTCGAGCAGTGTGGCTCCCGAATACCAATCCATGTTCTTGCTGCGGTCCACCACATTATCACCATTTAAAGCACTGATCGGAATAAACCGTACATCCCCAATATTCAAGATCTCCTTAAAAGGAACAAACTGCTTCTTGACATCCTCAAAAACCTCTTCTTTGTACTCCGTCAAATCCATCTTGTTCACACAAATAAGTATATGTGGTATGCCCAGCAGTGAAGCTATGTATGAATGCCGGATGGTTTGTTCCAGTACCCCGTGGCGTGCGTCCACCAGGATGATGGCAAGGTTGGCTGTGGATGCTCCTGTAACCATATTCCTGGTATACTGAACATGTCCTGGTGTGTCGGCAATAATAAATTTCCTTTTAGGAGTAGCAAAATAGCGGTAGGCCACATCAATGGTAATCCCCTGTTCGCGCTCAGCCCTGAGTCCGTCTGTAAGCAGCGCCAGGTTGACCTGCTCCTCCCCTCTTCGTTCACTGGCCATCTCCAGTTGCTCCATCTGGTCCTCAAAAATCGCTTTGGAATCATACAGCAGTCGTCCAATCAGGGTACTTTTCCCATCATCCACACTACCTGCTGTGGTAAACCGCAATAATTCCATGTCCAAATATCCCGGTGCCGGATTCTCTACACTACTCATATAATATTTTTTTTACTTTATACTTTCTACTTTCTACTTTCTACTTTCTACTTTCTACTTTCTACTCTTTTAGTTTGCTTTTGGCAAACTAAAAGTACCCCTCCTTTTTTCGATCCTCCATGGCTGCTTCAGAGCGTTTATCGTCATAACGACCTCCCCGTTCGGTGGATCTGGCCGCTGCTACTTCCTGGATAATATCTTCCAGTGAATCGGCAGATGAAAGGGTGAGACCGGTACAGCTAATATCTCCAATGGTTCTGCAGCGAACATCTTTTAGCTCATAGGCTTCACTCTCCTTCAACTGCATAAAAGGCGCTTTAGCCAGCCAAACCCCATCGCGGTTAAACACCTCCCGTTTGTGGGTATAGTACAGATTGGGTATATCTATCTCCTCCAGGTATATATATTGCCACACATCCATTTCGGTCCAGTTACTCAGCGGAAAGACCCTGAAGTGTTCACCCATATGTTTTTTGCCGTTAAAGATATTCCACAATTCCGGACGCTGGTTTTTTGGATCCCATTGTCCAAAATCATCTCTGTGACTGAAAAACCGTTCTTTGGCCCTGGCCTTCTCCTCATCCCTTCTTCCACCTCCCAGTGCGGCATCAAATTTAAACTCTTCAATGGCATCCAACAATGTAATCGTTTGCAGTACATTTCGGCTGGCATTCACACCGGTCTCCTCCACTGCTTTCCCGGCATCAATGGAATCCTGCACCAGTCGAACAATGACCCTTCCTCCTGTGGACTCCATGAGTTCGTCACGGAACTTCAGGGTCTCTTCAAAATTATGCCCCGTATCAATATGAAGGCATGGGAATGGTACCACCTGTGGCCAGAAAGCCTTTCTTGCCAGGTGGTACATCACAATGGAATCTTTCCCACCCGAAAAAAGCAGGGTTGGTTTCTCAAATTGTGCTCCCACCTCACGAATCACATAGATGGCCTCAGCTTCTAATTCACGTAAATGGGTTATGGAATAATCGGTCATACATTCTGTTTTTACTGAAACTCCGCTGCAATTTTAACGCGGCAAATATAATAAAAAAAAACTGCCTCTTTCGAGGCAGTTTTTCAAAATATTCTAATCTTGTCCTGTTAGTTAGGACTTGGTGTAGCACTGTTGTGTTTCACATCCCAGAAGAGCAGGGTCCGAACATCGTCACCACCAATAGCTGCAGCAGCAGCTGTGTAGTTTTCAAGGTTCAGGTCTGGCTCATTATATGGGAAAGGTAAACGTGAAGGGATATCCTCCTGGGTCATGTCCTCGGGAGGATCCATCACTGGCCAGTCGAAAATCCTGGAAGTACACCATCCTTCGTTACCCCTGTTATACTGGGCTAACCATTTCTGGGTTCCTATCAGCTCTTTCCAGCGTGCCGCATCATATGCCACTCCAGCCTCAGCAATATAGGTGACTGCTTCATCTTCGGTACCATTCCAGAACAGGATACTCTCTGTAATTCCAGCCTCATAGTGTTCCTGAGCACTCATGGGAGTAGTATATCCCCTGGCAGCAGCTTCAGCCAAAAGGAATTGTACTTCCGCATAGCATGCAAATGTTGCAGGAAAATCACCAGCAAACATAGGATCACTAAAGTGACTGTAATTGGGATAGCTCTCATTAGAACTCAATCCATATTTAAGTCCCACATAAGCCCACTTCTCCACATCAGTTTCACTTGAAGTATCCACCTGTGAGAAAAAGTTATCCATCCTGGGATCGTTCAATCCTTCCATCAGAGAAACAATGGTAAGAGAAGGCGCATAATCGGTCCTGTTTGCCACTATAAAAACATCATTGATGGTATTTACATGTGGCGAAACACCAATCCAGGGAAGCTGCATGACTTCACCCGCTTCTAAAACCCCAGCCGTTAAGGCCATGGCCAGCTCGGACTGAGCAGCAGCAGAATTGGTATCTGCAAGACGCATACCAAGACGAAGCTTTACTGTGGCAGCAAACTTCTTCCACATGGCCACATCACCTCCGTAAACCAGGTCTTCAGAACCCCAGCTACCATCATTGATACCAGCGTTTAGCGTAGCAATATCAGTACCCAAACGTGCCAGAAGATCGTTATAAATGGTGGCTGCATCGTCATAAGCAGGTGTTTTATTATCAAACCCACCCAGAGCATCGGTGTAAGGAATATCACCCAGAATATCTATCAGGTTATGAATCATCAAAACTTCAATGATATCCACAATGGCCATTTTATTGGCAAGGTTGCGGTTGAAAGATTCACTACCACTGAGGTCCTGGATTAATAACCGGACTTCACGGAGGTCCTGTAATACAAGATAAGTTGTATTCCAGTATCCATCAGGAATCTGGCGATCAGAGAATTCATAGCGGGAAGGCTCGGGATATTGCATCATTGAATTGTGCTGACACATCAAACGTGATACATTCACATTCTGATTCATTTGGTCAAGATGCCTGAGACCATCCCTGAGTGCATTGGCCATTAAAGTTTCGGCCGGTACATCTGTTGCGGACTTCGGATCTACATTATCCGGAAGCTCGCAGGCTGATACCAATACACCAAGTACCAGTATCAATAGATATATATTTTTCATTTTCATAATTGTTCAATTTAAATATATACGGTTAGAAATTGAGCTTCACATTTATACCAAAAGTCTTCACTGTTGGATAAGCTCCCTGTTCAATACCCTGCCGGTTTCCTGCAGTAAGGATTACCTCGGGATCGAAGTGTTCAACATTTTTGCTAATGATCCACAGGTTCCTTCCAACCAGAGCGATATCTACACCACGGATGACCCCATTACCCAGAACTGAAGCGGGCAGCGAATAGGTCAGGGAGAGTTCACGCAATTTGACATAAGATGCGTCAAATACGTAACGTGCAGTAGGTGAGTTATTGTAGTACCAATAACGGCCCCATCTGTACGCAGGAACATAAACATCATTGGGAGTGCCATCTTCAAATACAGCACCTTCAAAGATATTTCCACCACCTTCATCAACCGGGTCACGCATGGGATTTCCTTTTGGATTGTTCCCAACAGTCTCTGCATAAACACCAGTGGCCTGTCCATACTTGGTATTAATGGAGTAAATATCGCCTCCACTCTGCATATCAACGAGCGCATATAGGGATAGTCCTTTCCATGAGAGGCGGTTAGCAATACCCATATTCCAGTCGGGCTGAACATTACCCAGTACTGCAAGGGGATCATCACCTACCATCAGGTAACCATTGTCCATCACCGTTGTTTTTCCATCAGTATAAACATAGTCTGTTCCTTTGATGGTTCCGTAAGGTTCTCCTTCTGCAGCTGTGATTTTCACATCCCATGCTGACATCAGCTGGAGGCTGGTAACACCCTCGGCAAGAGAAACTACAGTATTTTGGTTGGTAAACCAGTTTACATCAATGTTCCAGGTAAAATTGGCGGTCTTAACCGGAACCAGGTGAAGAGCTACTTCTAGTCCTCTATTCTCCATCTCTCCACCGTTCACAAACATTCTGTTGTAACCAGATGCTCTGGAAACTGGTACATCAAAGATCTGGTCAAATGAGTTGGTCTGATAAACAGCCAGGTCTATTCCCAACCTGCTCTCAAAGAAGTAGGCTTCAAGTCCAAGCTCAATACTGTTGGTAAATTCGGGCCTCAGGTTAGGATTCTGCAACGTACCTGCCACAGAAAAGAGAGCCATGTTACCCCAGTTGGTTCCCTGGTCGTAGGTGGAAATGGTTCTGTAAACACCTGTTGCAGCACCTACTTTCGCATAATTCAACCTCAACTTCAAATAGTTCATCCAGGTTACATCTTTTAATCCACCCAATTCGTGGATCAGCAAAGTACCGGCAATGGAGGGGTAGAAATAGGTATCATCTGCATCGGGGTTAATAGACTTCAGAGTTGAAGACTGGTCCATCCTTGCAGTACCTTCAATATATACAAATCCACCATAACCAACAGATACGTTACCATAGAGACTCTGCTCTCCCAGGATACCCAGGTATTCAGTAACATTCATTGGTGAAACAGAATTGGAAACAGTGTAGAGTTCAGGAACAACCAGTCCACCAACAGTATTACCTGTGATTCGCTGCTGCTGACGATGCCTGTAGTTGGCACCCACCAGACCGGTCAATGAGATATTTCCAAAGTTCTCGTTGAATTTCAACATCAGGTCGGTATTGGATTCC
Source organism: Bacteroidales bacterium (assembly GCA_029938715.1). Classification (GTDB taxonomy): domain Bacteria; phylum Bacteroidota; class Bacteroidia; order Bacteroidales. The sequence continues at coordinate 25,763 of JAOZUK010000015.1, forward strand.
ATAAGGTTTCTCTGACGTGTGGTAAAGGAAGGTGTATCGGTACTACCCATGGCAATACGCTCATTTTGTACATCTGCGTATGTATCGATAGAACTCCTCAGGGTCATTGTCAGCCAGTCGCTAAATTTATAGTCAGCTGAAACATATCCCAGCACACGGTTGCGATAGTCATCATTGTAGTTCTTATAACGCACCCAGTAGGGATTGTCAAAGAAGATGGGAGTTAGATTATCAGGAGTCCAGTAACGGTAGTTCCAGGTTCTGTGAAGACCTGTAGGAGATTCATACTCCTGGAGGCGTTCAAAGTCCACATTGGTCTGAAACCACTGTCCAAATGACTGCATAACGTTTCCACCATCATAACCTGTACCCATACGACCGGTGGTTTTCTGATTGTTATAGGTAACGTTTGCACTAACTGTTAATTTCTTGCCGAAATTATAGCTACCCGAGAAGTTCACTGTATTCTTTTTCAACTCACTGTTGGGAAGAATTCCACTCTCATCGTGGTTGGTGTAGGATAACCTGAAGCGACCATCTCTATTTCCACCGTCAAAAGCAACGGTATTCACCCAGATAGTGCTGTTCTCAAAGAAAGAGGGCATGCGGTTTCCTTCAGGTGGAGCCATCCATGGTCTTTTCTCACCGTAATTGTCTGCGGCAGGATCCAGTGCATCCCAGTGCACAACCATCAGGTTGGGATCAAACTTAGCTCCCCAGGAAGCATCCTCAGAGGTAGGGACGATCAGGTCATTAGTTCCATCACCATCCACATCACCATAGAAGAAGTTCTTGGTGGGATCCTCATAGAAAGGACCATAATTAGCACCATATTCAAATTGTTGTTGTGGAAGGGTGGATTTGTCGATGGAACCCACCATAAAGTTGGAGTTTACAGAAACTCCAATTCCCTTGCGGGTTTTACCCTTCTTTGTAGTAACCAGAATCACACCGTTGGCTGCACGTGAACCATAAAGCGCAGATGCTGCTGCACCTTTCAATACTGAGATAGACTCAATATCATTGGGGTTAATGTCCTGGGCCACATTACCATAGTCATAACCACCCCAACCATCGCTACCGGTGGCATAGTTGCTGTTGTCCACAGGAACACCATCGATTACATACAAAGGCTGGTTGTTACCGGTAATGGATGTGCTACCACGAATCAGAACGTTCGATGATCCTCCCATGGTATTGGGAGCTTTGACCTGAACACCTGATACTCTACCGGAGAGAGAAGCGGCGAAGTTGGACTGAGCAGTACCACTCACCTCATCGCCATCCACTTCCTGTACGGAGTATCCAAGTGATTTCTTCTCCCTGGATACACCAAGGGCAGTAACCACTACTTCGTCAAGCTCCATAGAAGTAGATTCAAGAACTACATCAACTATTGTCTTTCCTTCCAGAGCAATTTCTTGGGTAAGCATACCCACGAAACTGAACATCAGCGTGACTGATGCATCAGGAGCAGTAATTGAATAATTCCCTTCAAAATCTGTTACAGCACCAATTGTAGTACCTCGTACCACAACCGATACGCCGGGTAGCGCGGTACCGTCATCGGCACCTGTCACATGACCCGTAACTTGCACTCCCTGGGCCTGCAAGAGACTAAATCCTGCAAACAGAAGAAGTGACAATACGAAAACAAATCTTTTCATAGATTAAAGTTTTAGGTTTATTAAGTAATTAGCAATAGACTCTATACGCTGCCAAATCTATAAAAAAAATATCAATTACAAAATAAACCTCTTTCAATCCTGGTAAGCTTTGCAGACGTATTTGTTTAAACAATTCATTTTCTTGAATGAATACCTTTAGAAAGAAATGCTAAAAGAATCCAGTGAATTGTATTGCCATATGAAAACGCATTATTAAATCAGAGTCAAAAAATTGATGGGACATAAGAAAACACTTATTTATCATAATATGCAGATATTCTAATCTTTACAGGAGCTAGCAGGTGAGAATCATGCTCATTAGATGATGGCAGACCATGTGGGAAATGTGGTCTACCCTGTCCTGTTTTCAAATGATCCGGGTCTGAAGCTTCCTGCCTTCCTGTATTAAATTTATTACCTAAAGAAGTTAAAAAAACAGGATGCAACCTCATTAAACAGGGAATTGTGCTCAGATGCGGATTGCAATTTTAACAATATATAAATAACGTTTTTATGAATAAAAGGTAAATATGGGTAGCAATCCTATCTGTTTTTTTAGTATAGCATACCATAATATAGAAGCGGGGCTGCCCCAGATAGTGGCAGCCCCGCTCTAATAATTACGATCAGAAAATAACTACTTCAGCGTAATGTTCTCAATGAACTCATAGTTCAGTGGTCCACCACCCTGAATAAACACATAATCAATAATCAGGGTTTTCTTGCAGTTATCCCATTTCCCCGTACCTTCTACAGAATAAGCGGGTTGTGGGTCGCCATTCCATGTGGTTGTCATGTAGGGTTGTTCTTCAATAACCAGCGTCCCATCGGGATTCATGGTCACCTCCACAGGAGTCTGGGTGATTACAATCTCACCCCACCAGTCTGTCATCCATCCTACGCCAAGTCCATCGATCATAAATTTCTCTCCTTCAAGGAAAGTGATCACTTCAGTGGGATAATTCCAGCTATCGAAACCCGTCCATGCACCCACCAGCTCATTCAAGTCTGTAAGGGGACAAAACTTGATCCGCAGCATGTCATAGTTCAGCTGATTTGCAGAAGAAGCTTCTGCTCCACCAGCGTCCATATTCAACACAAGCTTAAGGGTTTCATCTTCAGGCATTTTATCCGCAATTGCGGTCATCTGAACTGAACCTGAAGTTTTACCTGCTGGTATAGTAATGGTGCTGGATGACAGTGTATACATGTCGCTTGTCAACGTGGAAGAGGGATCAGCCACCAGGTTCACAGTCACATCAGTGGCCTGAGGTGCACCCAACAGAGCCACTCCAACGGTGGTCTCAATATTTGTAGGCTGACCTGCTGGGTCAATGGCTGTTTCATAGCTCGCAGTGGCATTCAGAAACTGGATATAATATGTTGCATTGTTCTTGTCATAGCTATTGGTCATGGCATCCCAGTTGGAAAGAGTTTCCTCACATGATGACAATACCAATCCTCCTATGACAAAGATCAAAACGTATCTAATGATATTTTTCATAATTGCTTTCTGTTTAATATTAATGTATCATGTTCTACTTATCCCACCAGACTGGAACGATAATGGATCCAATAGAAGGTACATTATCCGCATTGTAGATAATCTCTCCCTGCGCATAAGGGAACCTTCTGGGGATTTCAGTCTTAGTTGCACCAGTGGCCAGTGAAAGGGATGGAAAGCCGGTCCTTCTCCAATCGGAAAAAGGTTGAATCTGACCAACCAGAGCAATTCGCTTCTGCATGATGATCTTCTCAAGGGTAATGGTTCCAGCACTCTCGCTGTCGATGTTGGTACTGAACCAATCGTCATCTATATCACCGGTAATCTGGATTAAAGAAGCTCTTACAGCGGCCTTATAGGCTTCGACAGCACGATCGGCATCTCCGCTCATCAAAGCTGCTTCAGCTTCTATAAACTTAACCTCGGCATATGAGATAAGTACAATGGGTGAAGTTTGTGAAGCCAGGTAAGCTCCCGGAGGAGAAGCGGCTTCAATTTCACCAGCTGGCGGACTACCGCTAATCCCACCCTCATCATCGTCACCATAAAGGGCGGAAATCCGGGGGTCTGAAGTTGCCTCCAATTCATCCAGGAAAGTCTGGCACATGCGGACATCGCCCCTTTCAACCATAAACTGATTCAACGGATTTGGATTGGCGGACTCAAACGGCACCAACATGTTGTCGGCATTTGAAGCAAGTGCGTCACCAATCAGAGCCAGGGCCCCGGTATAAGAAGTCGCACCGTTTACATTGGAGAGCTGCAATGTTGCACGGGCTTTGATTGCATATGCTGCCATTATCCAGGCATCAGCATCACCACCATATACTACATCCCCGTCAATACCAACAGGTTCTTCAGAAGAAGCCAGGTCCATCATGGCCTCATCCAGCAGTGTAAAGATGGAACCGTACACCACCTCCTGGCTGTCATACACGGGTTCTAACACATTGTCGGTACCACGCAATGCTTCCAGATAGGGAACATCCCCAAACAGGTCTGTAGCAATACCAAGGGTATATGCAAGCATGACCTTTGCCATTCCTGCATTGTGGGGCGAGCCTTCTGCTACCGCCTTATCAAGCAGGATTTTAGCATTGATCAGGGCATCGGTATATACAGAACCCCAGTAATTATCTACATCTGCTGCAGTGAGCTGGTATCTGGCCTGTGTATGCGACTGCCTTGCAACACCATCATACAATTGCATCCAGATATTGACAGGTCGAGCACCATCGTTTCCAAGAATGCTGAAACCTATAGATTGCTGAATGGCCGGCACAAGGAGTGACATCGGTACATCAGCCGGAGCATCGGGATCCACATTTAATTCGGGATCAATCCATTCACAGGATGCTATAAAAGCGACCAATGTAATCATCAATCCGACTTTTAGGATCCTATGAATTTTGAAATCTTTCTTTTTCATATGTTCTATTTTTTATTTTTCTATCAAATTACCTCTAGAATGTCAACTTCACACCAACAGTGTAAGTCTTGGTCCCGGGCATGTTAAAATAGTCCATACCCTGTCCGTTGATGGCTCCCTGCAGGTTAGTTTCAGGATCAATACCTGAATAAGGAGTGCTTAACCAGAGGTTTCTTCCAGTGAAATAGACTTCGGCATACTGGAATACCTTTTTCTGAGTTGGAATAGAGTAGGCAAGCGTAATCTCACGCAACCGTACCCAGTCAGCAGGTTCCATTGAGGCAGTTTGAGCACCACCACCAAAGTTACTTCCAAATCCTTCAAACCAGTCTTCATCAAGTACAACCGGTGACACATTCTCAACAGAAGATGAAACAGGATTTCCATCTCCATCAACGCTGCCATAAACACCATCAAATACAACCAGGTTCTCTTCCGGAGTTAAATCAAAATCGATGGTTCCTTCCGGGGTATAAAAAACCTCCCGGTTGGCGGTACGCTCATGAACACCAAAGTAGTTCATGGCAAAACCGGTACCATTGTACATCCATCCGCCTTTCTTAATATCAATCAGGAAGGACAAACGAACTCCTTTATAACTGAATGTATTCATAATGTTGGCTGTCCAGTCGGGATTAACATCTCCAACAGGTACCATTTGCCTGGTATCGGTCATCGGGTATCCATCCCTGTATGCATCGGAAGGATCGTCGTTAATCAATACAGCATTGGTCTCTGGATCCCTGTACCAGTCATTTCCGTAAATACTACCGTACTCACGACCTGCCACAGCCCTTGTCTGGGGAATGGTAAAACCACCCAGTGCAATACTCTCTACACCCTCGGCAAGGGATAGAACGGTGTTGGTCATTTTGGTGAAGTTAGCCAGGATATCCCAGTTGAAGTCACCCTGGAAGACACTGGCATTAAGAGTCACCTCATATCCTACTGATTCCATAGTGGCCGCATTCAAATAGAGTGAGCCATACCCTGAAGACTCAGGAATAGGCACATTCAGCAAAAGGTCTGAGTTGGTGTTATTGAAATAAGAGAGATCCAAACCGATCCTGTTGTTGAGGAACCGAAGGTCGATTCCCACTTCAAAGGAGGCCATTGACTCGTGCTGTAGATCGGGATTTCCAAGTCCGTAACCCACCTCGAAGCCTGTTGTGCCCATATAGGGGAATGAAACCCCATCGGTCCATCCATCTCCTGCACCTGCTCCGTAAAAGTAGTTGGTGGTGTTATAAGGAGTTGCAATGTTGGCAATCTGTGCCCATGATCCCCGAATTTTTCCGAAGGACAAAACACTGTTGCCTTTGAGGGCTCCAAGCTCAGTAAATACAAATCCTAAACTAACTGACGGGTAGAACGCAGAGAGGTTCTGTTCCGGCATGGTGGTAGCCCAGTCATTTCGGCCTGTGGCACCCAGGAAAAGCATGTCTTTGTAAGCCAATTGGATATCAGCAAAAACAGCCATGGTACGGTAACCCCATCTGCTCACACCAGTCTGGTTGTCGGATGAATTGTTCAGCTGATAAAAGCCAGGAATCTCAAGTCCGATGGCATCACCAAACAGATTCCGTGTTCCGGTATCAAACATGTTGTGACCAAGGGTAACGCTGGCATCAAAATCACCAAAGGACTTATGGAAGTTCAGCAACAGGTCTGAGTTAAACTGTTGCGAAGTATAAGTCCTCTCTTCGACAGCACCCTGAGGTTTGGTCCTGGAATTAATGGCAATTATGTCTTTCTTGGACTGGGTATAGGTATCAATACCCACATTGTATGAGGCACTGAACCAGTCTGTGAAGGTAAAGTTCAGAACCATATTTCCAATGAAACGGTTAACGTTGTCTTCCAGGCCATTCTTATTAACGGTCCAGTAGGGGTTGTCATAACCTCCACCGTTTCTGTAGGTACGCTGTGTTCCATCTGGAAACTCATACCCTGCACTGTTATCAAACGAAGGGGGAGTCCTTAACAAACCAAGCATCACACCGGAAGTATTGGAACCCTGCTGGATCTGATTTGCCCTGGAGTTTGTATAAGCCATATTGGTCGAAACCTTCACCCAATTGGTAAGCCTGGCCGAAGAATTCAATCTGATATTGGTCCTTCCGTAACTTGAATTGGGAACAATACCTGATTGCTCGATGTCGGCAATGGAGAAATAATAACTGGCTTTGTCATTGCCAGAGGTGATTCCCAACCTGTTGTTGAAGGTCATTCCCGTTTGGAAAAAGTCATAGGGATCATACATCCTGGCCTGCTCTCCGGTGGCAGTGGGATCGTCTTTAGAAACCAATCTTCCATACTGGTCCCACTTGTAATCGGTATCGCCGTCGTAGGACATGGAATTTACATCTGGTCCCCATGAACGCTGGTGTCCACCAATCCATGCTCCGTTGTTCCCCTGGACAAACTGACTTTGCCTTCCCGGAAGCTGGGAAACCTGGTCAAAGCCCACAGAAGAATGGAAATCAACCTCCATCTTCTGAGCGCCCCGTTTACCACTCTTGGTGGTAATAATGATAGCACCATTGGCAGCACGCAATCCATACAGCGCAGTTGCTGCCCCACCCTTCAGAACAGTCATTGAAGCAATGTCCTCGGGGTTGATATCAATACTACGACTTGAATTACCAGTACCACCAACAGTTGTACCGGTCCTGTTTGTAGTTGCAGTACCACCCCGGCCTGTAACAATGGGCATTCCATCAATAATAAACAGTGGCTGGTTGTTTCCAGTGATGGAAGCAGCTCCACGGATGGTCATATAAGTGGATGCACCTGGAGAACCTGATGAACTGGTAACAGTTACACCAGCGGTCCTTCCGGAAATTGCATTCACAATGTCAGAAGTGTTTGACTTTGAAATCTCTTCTGCATCGACCGATTGTACATTGTAACCCAGTGATTTTTCGGTCCGGGTCATACCCAGTGCTGTTACAACTACTTCGTCAAGTTCTGTTGAAGAGGGTTCAAGTACCACATCAATCACCGATTGACCAGCCAGTGGTACGGCCTGGGAAATCATACCCACAAAGCTGAACATCAGGTTAGCTGATGCTTCAGGCACAGTGATTGAATAATTTCCTTCGAAATCTGTCACGGCACCAATCGTTGTGCCTTGCACAACAACAGATACCCCGGGAAGTGGAGAGCCATCTTCGGCACTGGTCACATTACCCGTAACTTGTACACCCTGTGCCTGTAATAGGTTTAATCCTACAAACAACAGGAGTGACAATACGAAAATAAATCTTTTCATAGATCAAGGTTTTAGGTTTAAAAAGTATTTAGTTATTGACTCTTTATAAAGCCAAATCTATGAAAAAAATCGAAACCAAGAAACAAACAGATCTCAATATTGACGGGCTATACAGGTGGATTGGACTGTCTGATCATCGACTGGTCTGTTAAATTGCTTCTCAGACATTCGGCACAACCATCACTTATATTACTGTAGTATAGGTTATTACGTGGTTTTTTATGAAAGTAGGCATCTTCGAACAGGCCCTGGTCAATACCTATTTAGAAACATATTTTTCCATAACAGGGACCCAAAAGAAATAGGGGGCACAAACCCCCTATTTAGTATTATTATCAAGAATAACTATATCAAACAGACCTAGTCCACCTGATCTGCATCGGTTATCATGTCATTGGCATCGATCTCATACTGTGGAACACGCCAGTTGAACATGTAGGAATTTGCATCCAAATCGGTAGTCAGACAGAGTGTGGGATCGTGGTCGGTTCTGTCGAGAGGAATCTTCCACCTCTTAATATCAAACAGGCCAAATCCTTCACCCCAGAGTTCAAGCCTTCGCTGCAGTCTGATCTCCTGAACAAGTGCATCACCTGTACTGGAGGTAGATGATCCCGGATCACGGGCTTCGAGGATAGCATTAACAGCAGCCTGGGCCACGCCATCCTGTCCGGCTTCAGCCGCAGCTTCAGCTTCAATCAGGTACATTTCAGCTGCACGCATCATGATGTAGTCAGCTGCCCAGGACGGAGTGGTAAACTTATAAGAAACTAAACCCGGTACGGGTGTTCCCCAGGGATCAAGAACTGTTGTGTCTCCCGGCTCTACAAAAAGAGCCCTCCGAATATCGGTATCTGGAATAGTATCATACAGATATTGAGGCATCTGCTTCTGTAATCCAAGGCTAGCATAAGAGAGCCTTAATGGATCCATATGACTAAACCAGGAAGCATAAATGGTGGATTGTTCATCATTTATGTCAAATCCCCACATCCATTCTCCTACTGAGAAATCGTTGAATCCACCTGTCATCTCATCATTGCTCATAAGAGGATAACCAGCCCTTGCAGCCTGTGCCATGGAAATGGCAGAAGTCCAATCCTCCATATTCAGTGCTGCACGTGCTCTGATTCCCTGTGCCACCTGAATATCCACATAAGACTTGGCAGGTCGGCCCACGCCGGCAGAAGAGAACAGTGCAATGGCATCATCCAAATCCTTTACAATTGCGTCATACACCTCTCCAACTGTGGAAATTCCCATATGCTCTTCTGAAGACTCAAGCTTCAATGGAACGCAGGGAGCAGATTCATTCCCCACATAGGTGGGAGCATGATACTGCGCAAGCCACAGGTAAGCATGAGCGCGAGTGGTCAGAGCCTGGGCCTTAAGCCAGTCTCTTTCATACTGTTCACCCATTACCTCATCTACCTCCTCAATAATTACATTGGAATTATAGATAATGTCATAATTGAGGTTGTAAGAGATACTTGCTGTGGAGTTATCAGTTACCTGTCCACGTCCTGTGTAGTTGTAGTCGGTGATAAACCAGCCATAACCACGTGAATATACTTTCATATCGTGACCCATCAGATCGGCCTTCAGTCCAAGGGTTCTGTATCCCCAGTCGTCGTGACGGCCGTTACCAAGCTGGTTCCATGAATACATCCATCGGTAGATCCCGTTCATGGCCACTTCGGCTCCCTCAGTGGTCTCGAAAATCACATCTTTAGAAACTGCGTCGGTAGGCGCGGTATCCAGGTACTCCTCACTGCAGGAGCCCAACAATACCACCGATAAACCGATCAACAGATAAGATTTTATTCTTTTCATAATTATCATCTTTTACGTTGATTAAAACTTAACATTCAGACCAACTGTATAGGTCTTGATCGGGGAATAAGCAGTTGCTGCTGTCCCGGCAAAGTCCTGCCGTGGATCCATACCCGGATTCTGTGTCCAGATATAGAGGTTATCGGCAGTAACAAATACCCTTAAACCACTGGCACCAATCTTCCTTGCCGCATTTTTTGGCAGGTTGTATCCCAGTGTGATGTTCCTTATATTGAAGTAAGAAGCATCGAACATAAAGCGGTTTGATGTATACCTAAGGTCGGTATTTCCAACTTCCACGCGGGGTATTGTGTTGGGATCATAGGAAACTGTTGTTCCATCTCCCATCTCAGCAGTAGGTAAACCGCCTGCATCAAGAGGTTCGGTCCAGCCGTCAAGAATATCTGTGTGCCAGGCAAATCCAAGGTCACCCTCTCTCATAAGCCATTGATAGTTGTAGTCCATAAATTGACCACCTACCGAGTAGGTCAGGAATATGGAGAGGTCAAATCCTTTATAATAGAAGCTATTTGTGATACCTCCAAAGAAATCAGGAATTGAAGTACCATGATAGTACCTGTCACCTTCTCCGCCCGGATCTTCTGTAAGCAGTCTGGTTCCAGTCTTCACTGGCTTGCCATCATCATCAATCACCTGCTCGCCATCTCCATCCACTTCAATCTCATCGAACCAGTAGAGTGCAGCACCAGTCTCGGCATTGGCACCTGCGTATTCCCAGGTAAAGAACTCATACACAGATTTTCCAACCATTAGCTTCTTTGAGCCAGCGATGATCTCTTCCTGAGGAAGTTCTGTCAGTACATTCTTGTAGTGTGTAATGTTGAAATCGATATTCCAGCGGAAATCCTCGGCAGAGATCACATCAGCATTCAGAATGACTTCAATTCCTTTGTTTTCCATTCCACCTATGTTTTGCCACTTGGAGTCGATACCCAGTGAACGGGGCTGTGGTACTTCAAAGAGCAGGTTCTTGGAACCTCTGATGAAGTATTCAACACTACCCCGTAGCCTGTTAAAGAGAGCAAACTCAACACCTGTGTTAAAGTTGCTGTTCTCTTCCCACATCAATTCGGCAAGTTCCAGTGAATTTGCAAGGGCACCGGAGTAGACATTGTTGTCATAACCCAATGAATACAATCCCTGCCATGGATAGAATCCAATTCCATTGTTATTACCCTGAACGCCATAACTGGCCTTTACTTTCAAAGAATTAATCCAGTCCACCTGCATGAAACTCTCTTCACTGAGCCTCCAGCTTCCGCCCAAACTCCAGAAGGTTCCCCAACGCGTGTCGGGATGGAACCTGGAGGATCCGTCGGTCCGGATACTTGCAGAGACATAGTATTTATCGTTATAGTCATAATTCACACGACCCAGGAAACTCTCTATCCGGTCGTTGTTTTCATAGGAGTTGGAACCCTCACCTGTGGAGGCAGGAGCCAGTTCCCTGATTCCTTCAAACGGAAATCCTGTCCGGGTGGCAGTCAGGTAGTTAAAATTATAACTGTAGTTCTCATGTCCAGCCAACAGATCCATGCTGTGCAATCCAAAGGATTTGTTGTAGGTCAGTAACTGGTTTAAGGTATATACCATCCTTCTTCCATAGTTCTTGGTGATACGGCCATATCCTGCAGCATCCCCGTAGGTAGAGTTCTGATAAGTAGTACCACTGGTGCCATTGAAATCCACACTCAGGTTCATCCTTAAATGAAGTCCGGGCAGAATGGCAAAATCGGTATAGGTTCTGGCCGAAACCGCATCCACAAGAGTGGACCGCTCATCCAGAGAAAGTGAACCTGCCAGGTTGAAAGTTCCGGCATAGGGACGGAGTCCGGGTACGGAATTTCCATAGCCATTGTCGAAAGTCATATCGGCAGCACCGAAATCGTAAGTGGCATTGCCATCCGAATCTGTAATGATACTCCCCTCTCCTGGTTGATTCCAGGTATTGTATGCATATACCGGGAAGACAGGACCCATAACCCTGGAAAAGAAGAATGGGTTGGAGGTGGTGGAGTTACCATCACTAAAGTTATTGGTTTTGTAACTAACCGCATTGGCCGACAGACCAATCTTAAGCCACTTCTTCACTTGTGAATCGGCGTTTACCCTTCCGGTGAAACGCGTCATATCTGAGTGCTCCATTAAACCCTCTTCATTGAGATATCCAAGGGAGATATAGTAATTAGAGTTGTCGTCGCCTCCATTCACATTGATGTTATAATCCATCTTTTTGGCCACCCTGAACAGTACATCTTCCCACTCATTGGGGTAAAGCAGATTGGCATTTGCGTTCAGTTTTCCATCGGTCCCAATGAGCTGGGTTGGATTTACATCATAGGCGTTATAGTTACCCAGCTGGGCCACAGTATTGTTACTGTTGCCATCGCCATCCTGTCCATATGAGGCTCCCTGGTTGGCATCGGCCATAGACATACCTGCACCGTAAACAAGAGAGTTCCTGTAGGCTTCCCATGTCTTTTCGTAGTACTGTCCCTGCTCTATCCTTGGATACTCATCAATGGCCCTGTCAGACCATCCGTGACGTACCTTCACTTCCAGTTCCATCTTACCAGACTTACCTCTGCTGGTGGTAATCACAATCACACCATTGGCGCCTCTGGCTCCATAGAGTGCAGCTGCAGTGGCATCTTTCAATACAGTAATACTCTCTATGTCATCCGGGTTAATGGAGTTCAAGTCACCACCATAGGGAACACCGTCTACTACATAGAGGGGATCACTGGATGCATTGATGGATCCGATACCACGAATCCTGATCGTAGCGTTTGAACCAGGCTGTCCTGAAGCAGTGGTCACCTGTACACCTGCTGTGGTGCCTTCAAGCATTTTAGAAACAGAGGTTGCCTGGATGTTATCGATCTTATCCCGACTGATGTTTTCAGCAGAACCGGTAAATGAGGATTTTTTAGCAGTTCCATAGGCAACCACCATGACCTCATCGATTCCAACGGCGTCGGTTTCAAGTACAATATCAATCACAGTACGGCTGTCCACAGCCACTTGTGCTGTCCGCATTCCCACAAAACTGAAGATGAGAACATTTGAAGATTCAGGTACTGTAATGGAGTACTTTCCTTCAAAATCTGTAACAGAACCAATGGTGGTTCCCTGAACCACAACGGAAACACCCGGCAAGGCAATTCCTTCATCTGCACCTGTAACAGTTCCAGTAATCTGCACTCCCTGTGCATACAGAAAAGCACCTGTAAGCACAAAAAATGCAAGAAGTATTGTTAATCTTTTCATAGATTAAGGTTTTAGGTTTATACTAATAGATAGCTCTCTCGACTCTGAAGGGCCAAAAATATAAAAAAAAATGAATCTATTAACATTGTTTAACATTTACAGCCCTTGTAAACACTGGGAAAAGTTAAATACATGAATAATCAGGGAGAGTTACGAACCCAAATTAGTAGGTGAAGATTCTGGTCGTGATGGAGTGACCTGTCCCCAGGACTGAGACAATAAAAGCACCCTCCTTCCCAAAATTCACTTCATTGTAACCCGGATCAATAGTTTCAATCAGCAGTAGTTTTCCTGAGAAATCATAAATATTCAGGTTGGCCGGTACAGTGGAATTGTTCACCACGACGATCTGTCCCTTAGCGCCTGAATATATATTAAATGCCTGGTTTTCCTGGTTGAACTCTATACCCTCAGAAGAATTCTGCATAAATCTACATCCTTCAGAATTGGTCACACCCACTGTATATAATCCGGGAAGGTAAGCTACATATTGGGCGGCCCTGGCCAGAGAGCTCTCAATGGCCATATTGTCGAGGTACCACTGGTAACCGGTGAAACTTGAATGATTGGATACTGAGATAAGTTTGTAACCCTGGTAATCGCTATTGGTGACTTTTAATAAGGGTTGATCCGGCTGAGGCGAGGTAATATAAAGCTTGTTGGATTTCCTCTCTCCGCACTTATTGGTTACATTAACAAAAAGAAAACTTGGCTCAGCACCCACCGATACCAGAACAGTGTCCTCATCTTCTGGTCCATTTATTATCCAGTCGTCGATGGTTTCCCAGAGGTAGTGATATCCTTCAACGGGGACCACATAGAACTCCTGATCTGACATGGCGCAGGGTTTGTCACGGCTGGTAAGGAGTAGAACCTCATCTGGTTTCTTCTGAACTGCAATGGGTATCCCTAAAGTATCTCCGTATCCGCAGGAATTGCTGATCTTTAAATGGATGGTACCCGATTCATAACCAGGTACATATTCCAGTTTGTGTGTAGAACTGCTACCCAACCAGTTGGCAGGAAGGCTCCATTCGTAAACAGTGCCCAGAATGCTATCCACCTCAACAAAAGAAGTCACATTGACACAGGGCACCGTATCTGTCATATATCCATTGATAATGGGTATTGTATCCAAAGGAATAAGCTCTTTTTCCGATTCGGGGCCTAAACCACAGCGGTTGGTGACAACCACCTTTAACAGGCCATTCCCGTTCCCCACCGAGAGGTATGCTCCTTCTGAAATGAGGCTGTCCACTGACCAACCGGCAGGAGCTGTCCAGAGATAATCAACCCCTGAGACACCTGATGCAAGGTACAGTTCATAGCTTCCACTGCAGGGATAGGGCTCTCCCTGAATAACAGCCGTGTCCTCTGGAGCAGCAGTGCAATAGATGGCGCTGAATCCTCTCTCCTGGTTGATGCTATCGGACAGGAATCTCACAAAGAGGTGTCCTGAGGAAGAAATGAACTCCAGGGTATCGGCATCAAGAGCACCCTGTAGCTGCGCTACCATTGGTGCATTCTCATCCTGACCATCAAAAATATAGAGGATGTCTTTCTGGGCTTCGGTGGTGAAAAACTCAAAATAGAGTTTAACAGGCAAGCCGTTTTCCGGTTCAATGTGCCAGCCTGCATCCATATCCGGAAGATACTCCGGTGCCGAAGTTAGCTTAAATTCTCCGTTGTTATCGGTAAGCTCTGTTACTCCTGTCGCAAAGTATTCATCTGTAAGGCCCGAGAAGACCATGGAGAAATCCTGTGATCCTCCTGAAAGTGAGCTTTTATGAGATACAACCACCTCATAAAATCCCTTCAGGGGAGTCTCTTCCAGAATCTGCTCTACATTGTCCAGCAGGTTATCGCCCCTGGTAGCCTCATTCTCAGGATGAAGCGGATCCAGGATAAATGGACGGATCTCCTGGCCATCCACCAGTCTGAACAGGCGAATATCCAGATCATTCACCAGTATTCTTTGAATTGGATTCAGTGAAGGCTCTGGAATAACTCCCAGTGGATCGGTCCAGCACATGGTTATTTTAATAGGCTCATTTCCAGATGAATAAAGCCTTATTCGATGTTCCTCTCCATCAGAAATAGCTACTTCCTGCACCCTGTCATAGCTCTCATCAGAAATCAGATTGACTGCATTGTGGGTATTAAGCAAGCCCCAACCATACTTATAGTCTGGTCCTGGATTTCCGGCATCATCGGCCGTATGCAAAACAAGTCCCTTCAATCCAGATGAAGTGAGGTAACTTCCGTATAGTTCTTGGTGGTGCTGCTGGATCAGAGCCAATGAACCAGTTGCATTGGGTGCAGACATGGAAGTTCCCGAACTATTCCGGTAATCATCATCACTTTCGGAATAGGAAGAAAGCAGCCTGTCTCCATTGGCCACCAGATCGGGTTTTATTCTCCCATCATCTGTAGGTCCGAATGCTGAAAAATGGGTAATCTTCACATTTTCCCTACCAGTATAACCTGCGGGCATATCTTTTACCGCTCCCACGGTGAGAATATTCTTGGCATTACCCACAGGCCCCATGGAGTCGAACCCATCCTCTCCCCCATCCTTCTGCCTGACCTCCTTTGAAGAGGTCCATTCGCCATTTTCCCACACATCGTGTTCAGTCCCCGGAGAGGGCCCCTCTCCCCTGTCATTTCCTGCTGATTTCACAATCAGGTAGTTGGGATACCTGTAGGCAATCCTGTCATAATCTGAAGCTTCCCGGTGATAGAAACCAAAGAGATAATCCTCCTCTTCACTGATGCTCAGATCTCCCCACCACTGCCATCGCTCCTCATCGCTGTTATAATCCCAGCCCGTAATAAACCCATAGGAATGATTGGAGAGCAAGAGTCCCTTCGAAGCTGCTGCCTCCATCTCCTGCAAATCCCGATCCCAGTCATATCCTTCAATTACCACATTGCCTGCCATGCCCCTGGCCTGATCGTTCAAGCCTGCAGCACCTATAGTCCCACTGACATGAGTGGCATGGCCCACCACTTCGGCATTGCCATCCAGAATTAAAGCACGATTCCCAAATTCTACATGGGTACTCCGATGAACTCCTCCATCCCACACTCCAACCACCAGACCGCTTCCATCCAGATTGTAACCCGCACCCCCATCCAACCACACCTTATCAGTAGAAACAGTTCTGGCCGCGATGATGTTATGGGTGGTCAGGTACTGGGGATTCTGATTGGAATTAAATCGCCGAATGGCCACAATTCTGCCATCAGGATAGATAACTTTGCTTACCAGTTGTAGCGAGTCGGCCCTGTGTAAGGTGACCTTTCTCTCTGGATCGGGAAGTAAAGATTGGATCTCAAAGCGTCGCTGCTCCACAGAGCCCTCCCTGATCAGTTGATTTTGGGCAGTGGCATTTGAAAATATGCCAGCTAATACTAATATGTATGCGAATCTTCTTAACAAGATGTTACATGGAATTGTCAATCTGGCGAAATTAGCACAATTTTGACACCAATTTTACTACGGTTCGAAGGAATAACGACTGAAACAATGAATTGTTATGATCCAATCCTCTCTTCCACCCCTTGAATGATCCTGTTTTTTAGTTTTGTAGACTCTTTCATCAACTCCCTGCCCTCTTCCTCAATGCGTTGAACCCTGGGATGGTCTTTCAGATCGACTGAATTGATTTTCACATTAAGCCAGGCACCTTCCACAGAGGCAAGCATGGCCAGTGCACCCACACCAGCATCAGTCACACTGTTGGGGTTTCCTTTCATGACCATGGTTTCGGCAATCTCGAACCCATTATATACAGTTTTCATCACTTCAAAGGGCACTTCGATGGCATACAGGGTGGCCCGTTCAATGGCCGATTGCCTGATTTTTTTCTCTTCAGCCGAATTTTTAGGGAGACCAAAAGCATCCAAAATGGAATTAAATGCCAGGGTATCTTCATCCACAAGCCTCAACAATTTCTCCTGAACCAGTTTTGCCTTTTCGGCCCATTCCGAAAACTCTTCCCACCGTTCATCCCATCCCCTCTTGTGGGAAGAGAGGTTGGCCACCATTGCAGTAAGGGCGACACCCATTGACCCCATATAAGCACTTACAGAGCCACCTCCAGGTGTAGGTGATTCGGAAGCTGTCTCCTCCATAAAATTCTGTAAGGATAAATCCACAAGTTTCCTGTCAGCTCCTTTTCTCAACTGATACTCAATGATTTTCTCTTCCGGATGAAAGGTGCCCAGTTCATCAAGCCCCATGGACTTAACGGCAATTTTGATAAGTTCCTGATCGGAAACACCAGTTGATCTTTTCTGTTTCCTCAAAAAGTACCTGCCAGCATCCAACATTGCCTGGAGTGGTACCAGACCCACCAGCTCAGAACCAGTTACCCTGATCCCCCTTGCCTGAGCCTTACTGCACACCTCGTCGAAAGCAGCATGTACCGGAGTAATTCGTATGTTGGTCAGATTCATGGAGATTTGGGCCACCCCATACTCCTCTATAAACCATCCGATGGCCTTTACAGATTTCAGGGTTCCGGGGACCATTTCAGGTTTGCCTTGGGCATCCTTCACTATCTTCCCTGTAATAGGATTGCCCTCCCGCTTTGCCCTGCCGCGTTCGCGCACATCAAATGCAATGGCATTGGCCCGCCGGGTGGAGGTTGTATTCAGGTTCACATTATAGGCCACCAAAAAATCCCTTGCACCTACTGCGACGGATCCGGTTCTGGGTATAAATTCAGCAGGACCATAATCGGGTTTCCATTCTGGCAGGGTCAGTTTCTCTTTTAATCCTTCATATTCACCCGACCTCACATGCGCCAGGTTCCTGCGGCCTTCAGACAGAGCAGCGTTCTCATAACAGTAAACCGGAATACCAATCTCATTTCCAATACGTTCGGCCAGTTTTCGGGCATAGATCACTGTCTCTTCCATAGTGATACCTGCCACCGGAACCAACGGACATACATCTGTGGCTCCAAACCTGGGGTGCTCGCCCGAGTGTTTACTCATATCAATTATTTCAGAGGCCTTTTTCAACGCCAGGAATGCGGCTTCAATCACCATCTCAGGCGGTCCAACAAAAGTCACAACAGTACGGTTGGTTGCTTTGCCGGGATCCACATCCAGCAGCTTCACGCCATCCACTGATTCCACCTCATCTGTAATCTGCTTTATGACGTTCATATCACGTCCCTCGCTAAAGTTGGGAACGCATTCAATAATTTTATTCATAGGTTATGATTGAATTTCTCCGTTAATGATCACTTTCTGAATCTGGCTGGTTCCATATGAGTAGGGCATAAACCCAAAACCGGGCATCGGCACAGTTAGTATCAGGTTGGCAAGTTTACCGGGTGTTATTGAACCAAGGAATCCTTCCACACCCATGGCATAGGCACCGTTTTGGGTGACCGCATTGAACACCTCGTTGGGCAGCATTTTCAGCTGGGTGATTCCCAGCGACATAACAAACTCCATATTCCCTGAGGGCGAGGAACCAGGATTGTAATCTGATGCAAGCGCTACAGGGAGACCAGCCTCTATTAACTTCCTGGCCGGAGCATAATCCAGACCAAGAAAAAAAGAGGCTCCCGGTAGCAGGGTGGGCATGGTATTTCCGCTCTTCAGTGCATCCAGTTCATTAGAGCCTATATATTCCAGGTGATCCACAGATTGTGCCTCATATTTTACACCCACCTGAATTCCACCCGAATAGTCCAGCTCATTGGCGTGGATCTTTGGGATCAATCCATTTTTCTGTCCCGCTTCCAGAATGCGATCCGTCTGCTCCACGGAAAAGAATCCCCTGTCACAGAATACATCAATATAATCAGCAAGTTGCTCACCGGCCACTGCCGGGATCATCTCTTCAACCACCAGTTGAACATATTGATCCCTATTATTTTTATACGCATCAGGAAATGCATGAGCTCCCAGAAATGTGGATCTGATAGTCAACGGGGTCTCTTCTCTCAACCGCTTTATCACCCTGAGCATTTTCAGCTCATCCCCGGTATTCAGTCCATATCCACTTTTAATCTCCACGGCTCCTGTTCCTGATTTCAGAATCTCCATGACCCTGGGTAAGGACAGATCAAATAGTTGACTCTCTTCAGTGGCAGCCATCAGACTTGCAGAATTCAGGATCCCTCCACCTCTCTTTGCGATCTCTTCATAACTCAATCCACGGATCTTATCCTCGTACTCTCTTTCCCTGCTTCCGGCATAAACCAGGTGTGTGTGGGAATCACAAAAAGCAGGCATCACCATCCCCCCTTTGCAATCCAGCACTTCATCGTCGGTAAAGGGCAATACCTCCCCGGTTCCATAACAGACAATTTTCTCCTGCTCGATCACAAGCCATGCATCATCAATGACATTGATGTGCTCCATCCGGGCACCTGCCACAAAAGGAGTGGGCTCATTTTCAACACCGAGTAATTTCCCAATGTTCTTAAGTACCAATCTCATACCACGAAGATAAAAAAATTAGGCCTATTTTAATATGTATGCGATGGCTACCCCCAGGTAGTTCCCAATGGCATATCCGATCACCCCTATGATCATTCCGGGAATCACCACCTCCTTGTTCTTTAACGCAGCAGCCACCACCGGTACAAACGGGGGCGAATTAGAAAGAGCAGTGGAGGTAATAATGAACTCATCCACATTTATTTTAAATATCCAGGATAGCAGGGCATGTAAAAGTAAAGAGCCCACAATCACCAGGGCAATGTAGAGCAAAAGATGCACCATCAGGTTCACATTTTCAACGTTGAACAGAGCCAGTAGATCTGCTTTGGAAGCAACAATGATGCAAAAAACATAGATAAAGTACATCCCCAGCTGAAAAGAGCTCTTGATCCGGTTGATCCCCGGTATCAGTGACGCACCGATTCCCAGAGTGGTTACAGTAAGCACAGCAGCTGTATCTTTGGCATCACCCTCAAACAGGAAAGTCGTTCCATACCCGATCCCGAATATGGTTACAGCAACTCCAAAGGCCTTCAGAATACCCAGAAAATTCTCTCTCTTAAAGAATCCCTCATAGTTCTCAAAATCGGAAATATCCAGATCGGGCTGAGTTTTGCTCTCTTCGCTTTTCTTATAGGGTCTCAGAAACTTTCCAAAAAGAGGCTGCGCACCCGTAATGAGGAAAAGCAGAATCAAAGCACCGATCACCAGCTCGGCCGTATGGGTAAGTATATATAATTCCTCATCCACAGCCAGTCCCCGTGCTATGGCTGCCAGATTGGGTGTCCCACCTGTATAGACCCCGATCATCATTCCGGAGATCTTCCATATTTCAGGGATAGAGTCCCGGAACAGGAAATAGCCCACCAGAACCAGCACAATCACCGAGACCACCCCCAGCAACAGGGAGATAAAGGTGGTTTTGGCCATTTTAATCCATTTCAACACGTTTTCTGAAAACAGGACCAGTGGTATACCCAATAGAATGGTCACCCCCATCAAATCACCCTGTATTCCGGATATGGAATCGGGGATGATGCTGATGTTTCCCATTACCAGGCCAATTCCATAACAGAACACCACGATACCAATCTTGTTGATGATGGACATCTTGGTGCTATAGAAAAGAAGAAATGCAGGAATCAGAAAGTAGCTGGCAATAATGATAATGCCCATAAGAATTTGCGAAATGGTGATTTCGCAATATAGTCAAAATGTTATTCCGGGCAATCTTTGAAACTCTTCTCGTATTGCTCAATGGCTCTGAAACTCATACCCATGCTGGAGAAACCTCCATCGTGGAAAAGGTTCTGCATGGTTACTTTCCGTGTAAGATCGGAGAAAATTGTGATGCAGTAATCGGCACAGTCATCGGCTGTAGCATTTCCAAGTGGCGACATGCGGTCGGAAAAATCCTCGAGCTTATCGAAACCACTTACACCACTTCCGGCGGTGGTAGGGGTAGGCGATTGAGAAATGGTATTGATTCGAATGTGTTTTTCCCTCCCATACATATATCCAAAGCTGCGGGCGATAGATTCAAGGATCGCCTTGGCATCAGCCATGTCATTATATCCGGCAAAGGTTCTTTGGGCTGCCACATAGGAGAGAGCAACCACAGATCCCCAATCATTAATGGCATCCATTTTCCGGGCAGTGCTTAACACCTTATGAAGCGAAAAAGCAGAAACATCCAGGGTTTTATGATAATAGTCGTAATTCAATGCATCATAATCGATACCCTTTCTCACGTTGGGTGACATGCCTATGGAGTGAAGTATAAAATCAACTTTTCCTCCAAGCACTTCCATGGATTTGGTCATCAGGTTCTCAAGGTCCTCAAGGCTGGTGGCATCTGCTGAGATCACTTCAGCATTGACCTTTTCAGCAAGTTCATTGATGGTACCCATACGTAGTGCAATAGGTGCATTGGTCAGAACAATTTCCGCCCCCTCTTCATAAGCTCTCTCTGCTACTTTCCAAGCTATGGACAGATCATTTAATGCACCAAAAATGATTCCTTTTTTTCCTTTAAGTAAATTATAAGCCATAGCGTTAGAATTAGAATTGTTGGTTTTCTGCCCTATTAACAAATGAAATCCCAGTTTGTGCGATGGATGTTTTAAACACGTAATAATTCACGCGCGTTGGAGAGAGCGGCCTCAGTCACTTTTTCACCCGAAAGCAAACTGGCAATCTCTGAAATTCGCTCATTGGGAAGAAGCTTGCGAATTCGGGTATAGGTGGTATCCTCTCCATCCTCCTTATAGACCACAAAATGATCCTGTCCCCTGGAAGCGACCTGGGGTAAATGAGTAATGGCCATCACCTGCCTGCCCCGGGATAACTGTTCCATGATTCCCCCCACCTTATCTGCGATCTCTCCGCTTACACCTGAATCGATTTCATCAAAAATAAGGGTAGGCATTCCCTTTCGGTCCGATACCAGTGATTTGATACAGAGCATTAAACGGGAGACCTCCCCTCCGGAAGCAACCCTGGATAACTCCTCTAAACTCCCCTGCTTGTTCGCCGAGAAAAGAAATTTCATTTCATCGGCACCATTAGAGGTGTAGTTGACGACCGATTCAACGGACACTTTGAACCTGGCATTTGGGATCCCCAGAAGCCTTAACTGCGACTCCACCGTTCTCTCCATCTCTTTGGCAGCCTTCACTCTCTTCTGGTGCAATTTCTCTGCCCTCCGTTTCACCTCAGCCAGTAACTCTGAAGATTTCTCCTCAAGTTCCCGGATCTTCTCATCAGAGAAAGTTAAATCTTCAATCTGATTCCCATATTTATCCCTGAGTGCCAAAAGCTCCTCCAGATCCCTGACTCTGTGTTTTTGCATCAGTCCGAACAGAAGATCCATTCTCTCCCGAAGTTCTGCAAGCTTACCAGGATCAATATCTGTCTTCTCCGCCTGGTTGTTCACCTCTGAGGTAAGATCCTTCAATTCAATGTAGGTTGATTCCATCCGGGTGGCCATCTCCCGCGCAGGTGAAAAAAAGTTGGATATATGGTTGAGTTTAGCCAGAGCTTCTTTTAATTGATCAAGAATGCCCAGGGTTTCTTCAGATAATATTTCTGATGAGTGAAACAGAGCACTTTTGATCTCTTCAGTATGTTCAGCCCTTTGCAGGTCCGCTTCCAGGTCAATCATCTCACCCTGCTTCAGCTGGGCTGAATGAAGTTCATCGTACTGGAATTGCATATACTC
The DNA here is from genome assembly GCA_029938715.1 of Bacteroidales bacterium. Classification (GTDB taxonomy): domain Bacteria; phylum Bacteroidota; class Bacteroidia; order Bacteroidales. The sequence goes on from JAOZUK010000015.1 coordinate 48,449, forward strand.
CAGCTCCTCTTTTTTCCTGGAGACTTCAGCCTTCAGGTTCTCCAGTTCCTGGCTTGCATACCCATAGGCTTTAAAGACGACCTGATATTCAGAAAGGAATTCCCCAGTATCAGCTATATGGTCAATGACCTCCAGCTGGTATAGGTGATCGTTTAACTTCAGGTTCTGATGCTGTGAATGAATGTCCACCAGGCAGTTCCCTATCTCCTTAAGTATACTGAGATTTACCGGAGTATCATTGATAAAAGCCCGGGATTTTCCGCCTGGTGCTATTTCCCGACGAATGGTAGTGATCTCCTCAAAATCCACCTCATGTTGTTCAAACAGGCTAACCAACTCTTTCCCGGGTTTAAATGCACCCTCCACTATGCACTTCACATCCTTAATTTTAAGCACAGATGTGTCTGCCCTTTGCCCCAGGATAAGGGAAAGCGCCCCCATTAGAATGGATTTTCCTGCACCTGTCTCCCCGGTAATGGTGGTAAATCCACTTGAAAACTGCAAATCCAGTTGGTCAATTAAAACATAGTTTTTTATATGGAGGGATTGGATCATCCTGGATCTTCCTAAATTTTTTGCTCCAATATGGCCGCGTACTTTTTGATATTGGTCTTATCTACTTCCACCAGGATGGTATGTGCCCTTGTTCTCTCCTCGGGAAACGATTCGGTATAGACAGAAACCAACTCATCCACCTTGGCGTCAAAGATAAGCCTCAGAAGGTACATATAGGGATCGGGACGCTTACGGTAGATACCCTGTATCAACTCCAGGCTATTGGTGATTTCAGCCCTCCCTTCAGCCACCTTTGTATCCATCAGATCCAGGCCCAGCCTGTGATACCTGTAATTAAACTCTCTTAAAGGCTCCCAATCTGCATCTAACATATCCTTCGCCAACCAGTATCTGCTTTTATGTGCCAGGTCGTCAAGGGGTTTCCATCCACTTTCGGGAGCGTTCTGCGCGTTGATCACGATTCGCTCTGCATTGGTAAAATAGGGACCTCCTCCCATGAGTGAAAAGGTATCATAATCGAGCCCAAGGATATAGTAGGCATAAAATCCAAGGATGGATGTAAGGTTTGAACCATGAGAATTCAGATCAAATTCAAGAGGTGAAAACTCCACATACTTGAAATGAATGTCATTGTCTATAAAATTGAGTATGGTAGTGGTATAGTTGCTGTTAAAGACCGGCCTGCTGGCCTGAATTGACAGGGTGCCTTTAAACTCATCGGCCGATATCTGCTCAGTGATATTTATCATCATGTTGCATTCGATGCGTTCCTCCATCGTATAGACATGGTTGGTCCACACCCTGTTGTTCATGAACTCATAGATGGCGTTTTGCAGGGTTTGAAACACCTGCTTGTTGGAGCCCTGGATTTGTTGACTCACCACCTGAACATTACATCTGAGTTCCTGTCCAAATGCGGAAAATGAAAACATTAATCCTAAAAGAATAACTCCAGCCTTACGCATTTTCAATCATATTTATTACCCGTTGCACCAGGTCCGCAGCCACCTGTGTTTTAGGCTTCAGTTCATACCTCTCTACTCCGCCGGTCCGGTCGATCATAGTCACTTTATTGGTATCCGTTCCAAATCCGGCTCCCTCATCCTGCAATGAATTGAGAACCATCAGGTCCATATTTTTTCTGTGCATTTTCTCATGAGCATGTTCTACACCACTGTCGGTTTCAAGTGCAAAACCCACAAAGAACTGTGTTGAACTCTTTCTTCTGCCCAGTTCTCCTGCAATATCTCTGGTGGGTTTAAGCTGAATGTTCCACGATTCATCTCCTCTCTTTACTTTTTTCTCGAAACTCTCCACCGGAGTAAAATCAGCAACAGCCGCATTAAACACAGCCACATCTACTGAATCCAAAACCTCCTCACATGCATTGAACATATCTGCAGCTGATGTAACGCGCAATATGTCAATCCCTTTCACTCTGGTATCTATAGATACCGGGCCAGAAACCAGGTACACTTTTGCACCCTCAGCAGCAAATGCTTCGGAAATGGCATAACCCATTTTCCCGGAGGAGTGGTTGCCAATAAAACGAACGGGATCAATGTTTTCGTGTGTAGGCCCGGCAGTAACCAGTACCTTTTTATTCAGAAGTTTTTTTTTTGAGGAAGAGAAATTCATCTGAATTATAGCCTCGATAATTTCCTCCGGCTCCTCCATCCTTCCCTTCCCCTCAAGACCACTGGCCAGTTCACCACTGCCAGGCTCGATTATGAAGTTTCCAATCTCTTTTAACAACTGGAGATTATTCTGTGTGGAAGGATGTTGGTACATATCCATATCCATGGCAGGAGCTACCACTACAGGACATCGTGCTGACAGATAAGTGGTTATAAGTAAGTTGTCCGCGATTCCATGAGCCATCTTACCCAGCGTAGTGGCGGTAACCGGAGCAATCAACATCAAATCGGCTGATACCCCCATCTCCACATGGCTGTTCCAGTCGCCCGCTTCAGTACTGAAAAAATCCGATAAAACCGGTTTTCCTGATAGTGCAGAAAAAGTAACTGGACCCACAAATTCTTTGGCAGACGGAGTCATTATTACCTGTACATCGGCACCTTCTTTAACCAGTAGCCTTAGCAAATAAACAGCCTTGTAGGCGGCTATGCTACCGGTTACCCCGAGTATAATGCTTTTTCCTGTAAGCTCCATCAGGAAAGGATTTAAACTACTTTTGTTCTATTTCAGGAGCTTCGTTGATCCTGAAGTATATCTGGTCTTCTGATAATTCCTGCAATGAGATTAGAGATGGTTTTGGCAACCTTTCGAAAAATTTGGAGATTTCAATCTGCTCCGGATTTTCAAAAACCTCTTCCAGGTTATCGGTATATGAAGCAAATTCCTCCAGTTTCCTGTTCAGCTCCAGCTTCATCTCCACGCTTATCTGATTTGCCCTCTTGGAGGCTACCATAACAGTCTGATAAATGTTGTTGGTTGCACCATCCAGGTCATTCAAATCCCTGGTAATTGTTGTATTTGGCGCCTTTGTCTTTTTGTAATCCATCGATTATGATTCGTTATTTTGAGATTCTAAATACTTGGAGGAAGTTTCATAAAGCCTTTTGGCTTCCCTGGTATGCGGACCATTGGGAAACTCTCCAATGAAACTATAATATTCATCCACTGCTGCCTGAAATCGCTCCTTCTGTTTACTTGGAACGCTTAAATCGGCAAGCAGATAAGACGATTTTAATATGTAAAACATCAACTCTTCCCTGTATCGGGTGTCCGGATATTGTATCAAGCTGTTTCGCAATGCAAGGATGGCTGACTTATAATATCCCAGGTCAAAGTATAGTTTTGCACTGATAAATGACTTCTCAACAAGCTTATCGCTCATTTCAATAATAATCTCCTGGCTCTGTTTCACCCTCTCTGAAGATGGATACTTTACCATAAACATCTGCATGGCAGTAATGGTTCTGAAAGTATTATCCTGATCCAGTTCAGCCCGAGGGGACTGCTTGTAAAAACAGTAAGCAGTCATAAAATCGGACTCCTCCAGGAATTCACTGTTGGGATAGGTGACCGACAATTCACTGAAATAGTGACCTGCCATCATGTAATCGCGCTGACCATAATAACTCTTTGCCTGATAATATTTTACGGTGTCGGCTTTTGTAGTACCCCGATAGATATTGGCAACCTGGTCGAACAGGGTGGCTGCTTTCACATACTCCTCCTTTTCGTACATTTCAACCCCCGTTTCGTACTTCTTCTTAAAGTCCCTGCTTTTCAGCAATTTCTCATACTCACCACAACCACCAAGAAGCACAATTACTCCTATAATGACAACAACAACTATGACCCTATTTTTAAACATTGCGCAAAATTACAATTATTGAGTTAATAATAAAAGACTTGAACGATTATTTACGTTACATTATTAACAAATACCATTCCAAAATATTGCATTACGACCACAGAATTACATACAATCCTTTATGTGTTTAACACTCAATATATCGTTCCATTGAAAAAATAGTTAAATTTGCAGCCAATAATCACTAAAACTCATAACGTGGATATTTTTGAAAGAATTATCAATAACAGAGGTCCCATTGGCCAATACCAGAAGGCGGGACATGGCTACTTTGCTTTCCCCAAGCTTGAGGGAGAGATCTCATCTCATATGAAATTTCGTGGAAAAAAGGTGCTGACCTGGAGTCTGAACAACTATCTTGGACTTGGTAATCATCCTGAAGTCAGAAAAGTTGACGCTGCAGCTGCAGCAGAATACGGTATGGCCTACCCCATGGGAGCCCGGATGATGTCGGGTCATACCAGTAAACACGAAGAACTTGAGGTGGCGCTTGCATCCTTTGTTCAAAAAGAGGACGCATTCCTGCTAAACTATGGTTACCAGGGAATGTCATCTATCATTGATGCCATTACCACCCGAAATGATGTAATCGTGTACGATTCAGAATCTCATGCATGCATACTGGATGGAATGAGAATGTCGCTGGCGAAAAGGTATGTTTTCCCTCATAACAACATGGAAAACCTTAAGAAGCAACTTGAACGAGCCGTAAAACGTGCTGACCAGCAGGGTGGTGGTGTGCTGTTGATTACTGAAGGTGTATTTGGAATGGCCGGCGACCTGGGAAACTTGCAAGATATTTGTGATCTGAAAGAAAAATACGATTTCAGATTACTGGTGGATGATGCACATGGGTTCGGTACCATGGGTGCTACAGGAATGGGTTCAGGTGAGCACTTTGGTGTTCAGGATAAAATTGACCTCTACTTCTCAACTTTTGCAAAATCAATGGCCGGAATCGGTGCTTTCATTGCAAGCGATACAGATGTGGTAGACTATCTTCGTTACAACATGCGTTCTCAGACCTATGCCAAATCTCTTCCAATGCCTATGGTTTTTGGCGCATTGAAACGCCTGGAAATGTTGAGAACCATGCCTGAACTCAGAGAGAGACTCTGGACTGTTGTAAACGCCCTTCAGTCAGGTCTTAAAGAAGCTGGCTTTAACATCGGTGCCACTGAATCACCGGTAACTCCGGTCTATATGAGTGGAAGCGTCATTGAAGCTACCAACCTTATCCTTGATTTGCGGGAAAATCACAGCATCTTCTGCTCCATAGTTATCTACCCTGTGGTACCGAAAGGCGATATACTTCTTCGTTTAATTCCCACTGCCATGCATAACCTGGACGATGTTAAGTTAACCATCAGCGCATTTACCACATGCCGTACCAAGCTTACTGCTGGAGAATACCAGTCGGATACATTTCAAGACATTTCTGCGCTGCGCGTATAAATGTCGTTAATAAGTTAATGGGTTATTAACTTATTAACCTATAACATACTAACAAAAAAGGGTGCCATCTCGGGCACCCTTTTTTATGTGGTAAATTATCCTTAATCCAATTCTCCCAGATAGCGTTCAGCATCCAGCGCAGCCATACAACCCGTACCGGCTGCAGTAACCGCCTGGCGATAGGTCTTATCCTGAAGATCGCCACAGGCAAATATACCCGGAACATTGGTTTTACTGGTTCCTGGAACTGTATTAACGTAGCCTGTCTCATCGGTATCGAGAAAATCACCAAACACCTCTGAATTAGGAGTGTGCCCAATAGCCAGGAAGAAACCATCGATTTCAATTTCGGTAAGTTCCTCTCCTGCTTCCCCTTTATTCTTATACAACTCTACTGAGGTTACCACCTGTTCGCCCTTTAATTCTTTGGTCTGGTGTTTCCAGAGCACCTCAATATTTTCGGTATTTAATACACGCTTCTGCATGGCTTTGGAAGCCCTTAGCTCATCCCTACGAACGATCAAATAGACCTTCTTGCAAATTCCTGCCAGATATGATGCCTCTTCAGCAGCTGTATCTCCTCCTCCTACAACGGCAACCACTTTATTTTTATAGAAAAAACCATCGCAGGTTGCACATGCCGACACCCCGAATCCCTTAAATTTCTCTTCTGATTCCAGTCCAAGGTACTTTGCAGTTGCCCCAGTGGCTAAAATTACCGAGTCGGCTGTGATCAAGGTATTCTCATCAATGACAACCCGCTTCACTTTGTCAGAAAAATCAACTTTGGTAGCCATGCCAAACCGGACCTGTGTGCCAAAGCGTTCCGCCTGCTTTTTAAGGTCTTCCATCATGCTTGGTCCATCAATACCATCGGGATATCCCGGAAAATTATCTACCTCGGTGGTGGTGGTCAGCTGCCCCCCCAATTGCATACCGGTATACATAACAGGATTCAGGTTAGCCCTTGCGGCGTAGATAGCTGCGGTATATCCGGCAGGCCCTGAGCCCAGTATTAAACACTTATGATGTTCTTTAATTTCTAATTCATTATTGTCAGAGGACGAATCTTTTGATTGGCCCATGGGTTTGAAAAGGTCCATAATGTTATGTTATTGTGTTAATAGGTTAATAGGTTAATGGGTTAATGGGTTAATGGGTTAATGGGTTAATGGGTTAATGGGTTAAT
>JAOZUK010000240.1:0-4134 GCA_029938715.1 Bacteroidales bacterium
CCTTTCAAACCAGATTCAACTGCATTTCGCATGACCTGGTATCGCTCCTCCATCAACTCCAAAGCCCTCTCTTTAGGGATACTTCCACGAGCCGATTCATATTCAAGGGCAAGTTGCCAGGCCTTCAGCTGTCTCGCCTGGTTGTATTGGATCATTTGAGGGTAATTGGCAAAGGGGACCTTTTTGGAACTTCCGGAGAGAATGGGCAACACGGGTGAAATAGATCGAACGGCTTTTATAGCATCCCTCTTCCCCAGCTCCAAAATCCACTGAGAATCGGGTGGTTCAGCTGATTTTATTTCTATAAATGGGTTTCCCCCTTTGCAAATCAAAGCAGTTGATTCCTTGTGGATTTCCCTTTTAAGAGATTGCAGGATTTCCAGATCCGGGGAGTATACCAGTGTTTCAAAATAGTCGCCAATAATAGATACCGGGCAGCCATCGATTTCTAAAATTTCTACCATGCCTCCACCTGTGGAGATGGCTTCCACCCTAATCTGCTGGTTCTGGTTCTGCAGGGATACCATATATAGATTGGGTAGGTTTTTGCCAGACTCGATTACTTCAAAAGTTACATCAACACCTTCGGTCAGCAAATATTCTTTCGTATTCAGGAGCCTCTCATCATCGGCCTCAAACCCCAGTAGTCCACCCATCATTCCCATATCAGAACCCTGGCTTTGGTGGGTGGTGGCCAGTGCATCCAATCGATCATACTGCACCAGAATTTTTCCGGGATCTCCACCCATCAGGTCGCGGCACATTCTCCCAATCCTCAGGGCTGCTGCACTGTGTGAGCTGGATGGTCCCCGCATAACCGGGCCCACCACATCATTGAATATGCTTGGCGAGTTCATGGTCATCTTTTAAAGATTCTCCTTCCAGTAATTGGCCATGGTACGCCGCAGGTGAAGGCTGGTATTCTCCCTTTCCCGGATGGCATGTGTACGCATGGGATAGGCCATCATATCGAAAAGTTTATTCTGCTTTATTAACTCGTCCACCAGCATTTCAAAACTCTGGTAGTGCACATTGTCATCGGCCGTTCCATGGATCAGCAACAGGTTCCCTTCCAGTTTAGAAGCATGATTTATGGGTGAACCCTCAAAAAATCCCTCTTTATTCTCTTTTGGTAATCCCATGTAGCGCTCCTGGTAGGCCGAGTCATACAGCTTCTGATGAGAAACAAAGGCAATGGCAATACCTGTGGTGTAAATTTTCGGATAACGGAACATGCAATGCAGCGTCATAGATCCACCTCCGCTCCAACCCCATATTCCCACACGTTCAGGGTCCAGAAAACTATGGGTTTCCAGGATTTTTGTGGCTGCGGCGGCTTGATCTTCGGCTGCCAGTATACCAATTTGCTCATAGATGATCTTTCTCCAGGCTCTACCCCTGTGAACTGCTGTACCCCGGTTGTCCACACTGATTACTACATAGCCCTGACCGGCCAGGTACTGATGCCACAGGTCACCACCCCCCCAACTGTCCTGTACGGTAGATCCTGCAGGCTCCCCATACACGAAAAAGATCACCGGGTAGGTACGGCCGGGATCAAAATTCCCGGGTTTGATCATCCAGGCATCCAACACCACTTCACCAATATCTACCCTGAAAAAAAATTTGGGGCTGAGTCCCAGTGCGGCCTGTTTAGTTTTGATGGCATGGTTGTCCTCCATTATCCTCACTGGTTGATGGGACTTTACTTCCACCAGGGAGATCACCGGAGGAGTGGAAGCATTCTCAAAAGTATGCAGAGCCCATGTGGCATCTCCCGACATCACATAGCTGTGCTGACCTTCCTGATCAACCGGAGAGATACGCTCTGGTTCTCCCTTTCCGTTAATTTTGCTCCTGTAAAGGTATCGCTGGGTGAAATTGTCAGGAGAGGCTATGTAGTAGACATAACCCGTTTTGGGATTGATGCAATCCAGCTGCACCACATCAAACTCTCCCTGAGTGACCTGCTGAATCTCTTTGCCATCTTTGGAGACTTTATAGAGGTGCCTCCATCCGCTGCGCTCACTGATCCAGGTAAAATAGCTGTTTCCTTCGAGCCACTCCAGGTTGTCGTGCACATCCAGAAATGCTTCATCGGTTTCGATTAGAATATTGGTCAGCTCCATGGATTGGATATCTCCGATCCAAACCTTGTTGGTATTTTGTAACCGGTTGAGCTGCTGTATCAACACCTCCTCTGCATCAGGAACCACTTCCATCCTTACCAGGTAGTGGTTTCGAGGATCACCAGGGATATCAAACCATTTGGGATCTCCTCCAGAGGCTGAAACGACTCCAATTTTCACAGCCGAATTTGTGGTTCCCACCTTGGGATAGGGGAAAGGCATGGGGATGGAGTATATAGAGTCCAGGTTATTTATCATATAAAAGGTACCCGTCCCTTTGGTATCGGAGTGCCAGAAAATGATCCTTTCGCTGTTGTTGCTCCACCTGAAGCCATCCCTGCAATCAAACTCTTCCTCGTATACCCAGTCAAATGTTCCGTTTACATACCGGTTCCCTCCATCAAAGGTGAGCTGGCTGATCTCTTCATCTTCAATATTCTCCACATAGATATTATGTTTACTTACATAGCCCACCCTGGATCCGTCGGGTGAAAATTTGGCAAACATCAATGAGGAAGTTTCCAGTGATTTACCCAGCCGTTGCAGCTGCCCTGTTTTCAAATCCAACACCCAGTAATCGCCCCTGGTATGGTATCTCCAGACACGCTGTGTGTTGGTAAACAGAAGCAGCCTGGTATTGTCGACCGACCAGCTGTAATCCCTTACGCCCAGTGGATCTGTAGAACCCTGTGGAGTAAGCTGATCTGCCCCTACAAGTGCAACTCTATCACCGGTTTTTGCATTGTACCGGATGATTTCACTGCACCTGCGCTCCCTGTTTAGTTCCAGGGTGGTGTAGTGCTGATGATCCTCCATCCAACGAACCGAACGATAATACCGGGTGGGATAGGTTCCATTCTTATAGATATCTTCCAGGGTAAGTTCTTGTGGGTTGTCCTGACCTGACAGTGGTGCGCTCAGGATAAGCGTCAGCAAAACCGCCAATCTAAAAATTGATCTGTTTTTCATGGGGATCGGGGAATTAAGTAGCTCCTAAATATAATCCAAAGTTTCATAACTTGTAACCCATGGATCAATCGGGAATCTATACCTATGAGAAATACAGTTTCAGGATAGTTACCCTGCTGATGGTATTGGTGACCTTTATTTTTCTGGTCAACTCTGAATTCATAGGTGGAGCAGTCAGCATTTTGCTGGGTGTGTTGCTTTCAATCTCTTATCAGGGCATCAAGATCGATCCTATAAAGAAACAGTATGTGAAATACGATCGCTTTCTCTGGTTCAGGATCGGGCGATGGAAATCCTATTCCAAACCCTCCTATTTGACCATTGTGAGAATCAACCTGAGCAGCAGCCGCAATTTGCCTGCGCCCATGTTACTTCCTGACAATAAGAAGGATGCTAAATCCTTTAAGATGAATTTGGTGGTAGAGGGCAATGAACGCTACATCAATGTATGCAGGGGTTCAAAGGAGGTCATGACCATAGAAGCACTCAGATTGGGCCGTCATCTGGGAATCCGGGTACTTGACTTTACCACTTCAGAGAAAAAGTGGATTCTGTAATCATCTCATTATAATTCTTTTAGTAGACTCTTCGGATATATTAGATTGGAATTCTTGACTTATTCACCAAAATAGTATTACATTTGTACTATACATCTTGTATAATACATAAAGCACAATATGAAAGAGAGTGACAAAATGCATGAAGAGCTTCTTAACGCCTGGGAAGAAACCTACAAAAAGGGGCAACTTACCCTCTGGATCTTCCTGGCATTAAAGGAGGGACCCAAATATGTGAATGAGCTCCAGGAGAGCATCGAGCGCTTTTCAAAAGGGACCATCCGGGCCGAAGAACAGAGCCTTTACAGAACCCTGCGAAAATTCTTTCACCTGAAAATGGTCAATTTCAGTTCGGGCAAAGGACATAAAGGCCCCGACCGGAAGTATTATCACCTGACCCCACTGGGGCAATCTCTGCTTCAATCATTTATTGAACGCAACATCCTGCTTTTCTTTGAAGAACCCCTGAAGGAGCTTTT
>JAOZUK010000240.1:4234-5809 GCA_029938715.1 Bacteroidales bacterium
TTTCTATTACTGGCTTATACCCTTTTATTTCGATTTGGACTGGGCAGTCTGCTCACCGCCGAAAAATATGGCTTTGTAGCCATCATCTCTCTCCTTTACGGAGGGATCATCTTTGTAACAGGATGGATGACCGGTCGGCGCGACGGGAGAGAGAATTTCCTTTTTGATGCAGGCTTCAGATGGAATTTGACCACCTTTTTGGTATGGGGACTGGCCTCAGAAGCGTGGTTCCTGCTGGGCTTACATTCAGTCCATGAAACCATCCGGGTGGTTCACATTACCCTGCTTATCTGGAGCGGCTTCCTGGTGCTACATTTTATCCTCTTCCTGATCCTTAGAAGGCGGACCATAAAGGGAGTGCATAAATCCGATATATTTGAATAGTGATTTTACTTAAACCAGTATCCCAATGATATGAGTATCTGATTTGGCCGCGCATCCAGGATATAATCTCTTCCGTCAATTGTAATGCTCTCCGCAAACTTGCTTAAGGAGCCTTCGTACCTGAGGTCGATGGTGAATTTACTAAGGTCCACTCCGATTCCGCCCTGCCAGCCCCAGGTCATCGAACTGGAAAGCAGGGAGTAATCCGGATCCAGGGAGGTCAAGTCGTTCTCCTCTTTCATCACATAGGAACCTGAAGGCCCCAGCATCAACCTGACGGGTCCAAGCTTAACACCAAGCAGTACGGGCAGATCAATGCTGTTATATTTAATATTGAGTAACTCGGTGGGTCCATTTTCATATACCTGCTCAACGGTGGCACCTCCTGCGTTGAAATACAACTCGGGCTGCACAAAAAACATGGCAATTTTAATGCGGGTTTGCGCACCAATCTGAAATCCCGTTACGGCATCTCCGGTTACCAGGTTATACACATCATTTCCATCTTCAATTCCTGTCACATCACTGAAACTCAGATTGGAAAATCCAATACCCCCCTTTAATCCGTATTTGAATAACTGGGCATCGGCCACCTGAATGGCAAACAGAGATACTACAATTACGATCAAAAGCTTTTTCATCATCTGTAATTTTAAATAATTTTAAAGTTAAATTCCTTCTGGTTAAACGATAAAATTCAGATAATAGTTGCGTCTTGGAGGCAATTTAAAGCTCAATCAGCTCTCTGATCACCACTGAAGCAAGCGTGCAACCGAAAATGGCAGGTATAAATGAGCTGGTTCCCACAGTCGATTTCTTGTTGCGTTCATCCTCCACAGGGATCACCCTCTCCTTTGGGACCTGCTCCGTAGAAAAGACCACATTAAATCCGCCATGAACATCCAGTTTGCGAAGCTTTTTGCGAAGTAAATAGGCCAGCCGGCAGTTATAGGTATCCCCAAAATCGGCCACCCTGATCTGGGAGGGGTCCAGTTTCCCACCCGATCCCATGGAGCTGGTTAATCTTAAACCCTTTTGTACCGCATGATAAATCAGGTGTATTTTGGGCGCTAGTGTATCAATGGCATCCACTACATAATCAAATGGTTCCAGAAGGATTTCAGGAATTCTCTCCTCCTTGATGTACTCTTGAATAACCGATAGATCAAGCCCCGGATTGATATCCAACAG
>JAOZUK010000668.1 GCA_029938715.1 Bacteroidales bacterium
TGAACATGATGGAAGTGGAATCTTTCAATACATCGTATAGATCATTAAAATCGCCCTCTGATTTCTCCATTGCTTTACGGAGTAATGTATTTTTGACAACCAGCAAACCGATCTCATTTTCAAAACATTTTCTTCTCAGATTTGACGTTTGCTCCGCGTTAAGCGCAGAAATATCAGTCAGATAGAAATGCTTTGCGTCGTTCAGTTTTTGAGCCAGATCCTCAATAATTACATCCTTTTCTTCTCTTCTCATCGTATTGAGACACTTTAGCGATTATTATTCTTCGATAGCTTTAGGATCTAACTTTATTCCAGGACTCATGGTACTGGACAGATAGATACTTTTGATATAGGTGCCTTTTGCTGCAGTAGGTTTTAGTTTGATGATCGTTTGAATGAACTCACGAGCATTTTCAACTATCTTCTCTGCAGTAAAGGAAACTTTACCAATAGAGGTGTGGACAATACCGTATTTGTCTACTTTGAAATCGATTTTTCCCATCTTCACATCCTTCACTGCTTTACCGATTTCCATGGTTACAGTACCACTTTTTGGATTAGGCATCAAACCTCTGGGACCCAGTATACGACCGAGCTTCCCAACCTTAGCCATTACAGGAGGCATGGTGACGATTACATCTATATCGGTCCAACCACCTTGGATTTTCTCAATATAGTCGTCAAGCCCCACATAATCGGCTCCGGCTTCTTTGGCCTCTTCTTCCTTCTCCGGAGTACACAGAACCAGTACCTTGATCTCTTTTCCCGTTCCATGCGGAAGGGTAACAACACCACGTACCATCTGGTTTGCTTTCCTTGGATCCACTCCCAAACGTACATCAACATCAATCGATGCATCAAATTTGGTGGTGGTCATCTCCTTCACAAGTCCTGCAGCATCAACCAGATTATATAATTGGTCCTTGTCTAACTTCTCTAAAGCTAACTTCCTGTTTTTAGTAAGTTTACTCATCTTTATTACGAATTAATTGTTAGACGGAAATTCACCATTAATAGTAATTCCCATACTCCTTGCGGTACCGGCAACCATTCTCATAGCAGACTCTACAGTAAATGAATTCAGGTCGGGCATCTTTGCTTCAGCAATCTGGCGTACCTGATCCCAGGACACACTTGCTACCTTTACCCGATTGGATTCGGCCGATCCTTTTTTGATCTTGGCCGCTTCCAGCAGTTGAACTGCCACCGGGGGAGTTTTCACGATAAAATCAAATGATTTATCTGAATACACGGTAATGATTACTGGCAAGATTTTCCCAGCCTGCTCCTGGGTTCTGCCATTAAACTGCTTGCAGAACTCCATAATGTTGACACCCTTAGCACCCAGTGCGGGTCCTACAGGCGGGGATGGATTAGCAGCTCCACCCCGAATTTGCAACTTAATTAAGCCTTCTACTTCTTTTGCCATTTCATTTAACTATTTATATACTTACCGCTTACAACATCACTTGACAACCATACAGGAAGCATTCATGGACATATCATTGTCTTGAGATTGTAATTTTTTTAACTTTCTACTTTCTACTTTCTACTTTCTACTTTCTACTTTCTACTTTCTACTTTCCACTTTCTACTTCTACCCATCTTTTTCCACCTGCATAAAGCTTAACTCC
>JAOZUK010000075.1 GCA_029938715.1 Bacteroidales bacterium
GTGGGCTGTAAACGTATTCAATGCGAATGTCTCCCGATTTTTCACCAAGATAATCTATGATGCATTCTTTTTCGTGACCTGTTACGATTACAAGCCGTTTAAATCCCTGGCTTTTTAAGTTATTGACAAGCCTTTCGAGAATGGATCTGTCGTTTACAAGGGTAAGACATTTGGGAGAACTCTTTGTTAAAGGGAAAAGGCGACTACCTGTACCAGCCGCAAGAAGTAATGCTGTGGTAATACGATTTTGACCACAATAATAGTCTGAATCACTATTCATATAAAAATGAATTGATGCCATCAAAAAAAACTAAATGCCATTGAAGCATCTAGCGTACTAAATCTTAGTACTCAGATGTTTGGACTAGTTTCCTGATAATTCAACTAAAAGTATGAAATCTGCTAATGTATTGATTTTCGCTTTAAAAGCTCATCAACAAAAGTGATAGTGAATGATTGATACTAAAAGATTAGTAATCCTTTTGTAAAGGTACTCCAATAAACAAGAATAACGAATGCTTGTGTTTTTGTACATATCTGAGACAGTTGTGAATTCGAGAGCTGTAGCCCGCTTCAACTTCATCATAAATTAAAAGATTTGAGCTCCACAGTCGCCTACTATTCTTATACCAAGCCGCCAATAATTTGGGATGGAAGTTTACTAAGCATATTTGTATCTTTAAGAAAAAAGTATGCCATGCAAACGATTAGGTTACGTGTAAATGATAAAGTGTACAAGAATTTGATCAGGCTTCTAAGCAAGTTCAGTAAGGAGGAAATCCAGGTTATTGAAGAAAACGATACGTTTCTTTCAATACAACAGTACCATGAAAAAGAACTGACTATCGTTGAGGATGGTAGTGGGGAATATACTAGTATTGAAGAATTAGAAAATCGTTTAGACGCAACCATCCACAAAAATGAGGCTTAGGATACTTAAATCGTTTGGGGATAAACTAAATGATCAAGGAAATCCTTAAAATGCCTTATGGAAACAGGAAGTCCATTTTCTTTGATCGAGATGATATTCGAGACCTTGTCTACAAGGGTTACGTCATTGTACATACGCCATATTCATTGTCACGCCTTTTGCGAATAGGCAAAAGCTCGCGCCAATTTTAACGGCATATGTACCAACCGTAAGGCCCAATTATTTTTCTTAACTATAAACTAAACCAAAACCAGATATGAGATTATTCACATGGATGACTATAATACTTTTTTCCCCAATTGACTCCTTTTCGCAGATAGTAGATAAGGTTGAGGGTCCAATAGAATTTGTATACGATTCATCTAAAGAATACGACTTAAAAGCCTTTGTTTTTATGCCTAGTGATATTAGTCCGAATTCTAGTTTTCCGGCTATGGCAATTTTTCATGGAGGGGGCTGGAGTATAGGAGAAGCTTCTTGGTCTTTTTCGTTAGCAAAGAAGTATGCTAGCAAAGGAATAGTAGCAATTGCTGTTCAATATCGATTATCTGATCAGAAGGGCATCACACCTTTAGATGCCATGGAGGATGCAAGAAATGCTATTATCTGGATCCGGGAGAATTTTAAGGAACTTCACATTAATAGAGACAAAGTTGCCGCATATGGATGGTCTGCAGGTGCTCATCTGGCAGCTTGTTCTGCTGTCTTCTATTCATCTTCCAATGACAAAGCGGTAAATAGTATTCCAAATGCCTTACTATTAGTATCTCCAGCTTTATCAATTACAAATGACGATTGGTTCAAACAATTACTTATGGATGAATCGGAAGCTATTGATTGTTCTCCGGCCGAGAATCTAAGAGAGAATATGCCCCCATCTATTATTGTTGTGGGTAGAGATGATAGTGTAACACCATTATATGAAAGCAAGCTATATCATCAAAATATGCTGAAATATGAGAATGATTCATACCTACATGTATATGACAATGTAGGGCATTTATTCACTCCATCAGGTCAACCGGATGACGGCTACCCGAATCCAGACAAAGAAGTTCAGGCTAAGGCATATAATGAATTAGATAATTTCCTCAAAGAATTAAAATATATAAATGAATAACCGGGCCTACACTGTGTCATACGCCATTAATCTTGTCACAGCTTTTGCAGACCAAGAACCAACATAACCGAGAACTAAAACCCAGGCAAAACCTGCGCCAAGCAAACAGCATATTATCCATGTCATTTCTACAGCACAATCCAATCCGTATAATCTGTCATCCCCGGATCTATTACATATTCATAAAGCACCTCCATTGAGGTTCTCATCTTCTCGCTTAATGCTTCATCCCTCATATTACCCTCTGAATCAAAATATTTATCTCTTACCTCTACAGACTCGAAATACCAAACCCATGCATAAACATTGGTCTGTGTTCCTCGATCTCCTTTTATGGTGATCATTTTTGTGCCTGGAAATAGTTTTTCCATTTCAGGTCCCCATTTGTTCATTGCGGCATCCAGATACTGATTCATAGAAACGTCGGGCTTCAGAACCAAATTAGTTGAAGTTCTGATAGCAAGTACTGCTCCCTTCTTTAAGGTTTGTCCAAATGCAATTCCGGCAAACAGGAGGAGGGCTGTGATAACTAATAATTTTCTCATAATAAATGATTTTGTGGGTTAAACTATAAGTGAGACGTATGAGTTAGTATTTTGTTGACATTTAACGCCTTAACTCCCACAAATCAACCAGGGCGAGCCAGATCATCAGCTCTTTGATTTTGGATTCGTACCTGGGGTTTTACTGGGTTATTGGACTTAAACTTTAAAGCCAATGCCACCCATGTATGGACAGCAAAAAACGGAAAGATGACCCATTTTTTCCAGGCTGTAGATACTGTTACAATTATCGGTTAGAAAAACAGCTGTCCACAGTGATTTTCATTTACCTTTTCCCTTGGGGGAGGATATCTATTTTATCCCCAGCAACTCAATCTTGAATATCAGTGTGGAGTGGGCAGGAATGGAGCCTGTATCTCTTGCGCCATATGCAAGGTCCGAAGGAATATAGAACATAAAAGTGGATCCTGTGGGCATAAGCTGTACTCCTTCGGTCCACCCTCTAATAACCCTGTTCAGCGGGAAGGAGATGGATTCTCCGCGCTCGTAGCTGCTGTCAAATACTGTTCCGTCAATCAGGGTGCCTTCATAATGGACCTCCACTTCTGAAGTAGCTGCAGGCATGGGACCGCTTCCTTGTTTAATTACCTCATACTGAAGTCCGGACTGTGTGGTGATTACACCCTCTCTCTGTCCGTTTTCTGCAAGGAAAGCTTCTCCTTTGGCCAGATTATCATCTGCTCCTGCACTGGAAGCACCATCTTGTTCCTTTTGCATGGCATTGTGAAGGGACTGAAACATTGTGCGGGCCGTTTCTGCATTGTACTCTGATTTCTTATCCACCGCAAGGACCAATCCAGTGGAGATCAACTCTGAGTTGGTCTCAAAGGGGGCTGTTTCCAGGCTGTAGCCAAGGGTGAGCCCGAAGAAATAGTTCAGGGAATCCAGTTGGTTCTTAAGTTCGATGGTGGGTTGTGCCGCATCCTGGGCCGATAAATTAATGGCTGCCACACAAAGCAGGAGTGGAAATATTTTTTTCATTGGGTTTCTTTTTTATTTGTTTAGAATGTTAATTTTTAAATTGGTTGGATAATCGGCGGTATGGTAAATGCGGTGTGTTGCTTTTTGAAAGGCATCCTCACCACAGTTGTATATATCTGTAAATGTTTGTGGATTGCGGTCGAAAAGTGGGAACCAGCTGCTCTGTATCTGTATCATTATTTGATGCCCTTCCCGAAAGGCGTGATTCACATCCGGCAGGACGAATTTGACTTTTGTTACTTCACCTGGTACAAAGGGTTCGGGATATTCGAAACTGTTTCGGTATTTTCCCCTGAAAATATCTCCACGGATCAGCATCTGGTATCCTCCCACTTCTATTTCCCGGGCACTCAATCCCCGGTTATCTGCCGTGTCTGGAAATACATCAATCAGTTTGACTACCCAATCCGCATCGGTACCTGTGGTGGATACATATAGCTCAACTTCTACCGGACCTGCCACCGTAATCGCCTCCTTCACTACTTCGGATTCGTAAACCATTACATCGGTACGTGTAGAGGCAAAGCGTTGATCCTCTGATAAATATTCTTGGTTATAAAATGATCGTGCCGAAAGAAAGGGTGCAGTATATGGAACGGGCTTTGCAGGGTCACTGATGTATTCATCAAAGGGGTTGTTGTCGTTTTCGGGAGCAGAAAATGAAAGCCTTCCATCTTCATGAAGGAACAACTGCTTTTCCAACATATCTTCCGGGGGCCAACTGTCGAAGGACCTCCAGCTATCACTTCCGGTTTCAAAAACCCAGGCTTCGGGCAGTTTAAGTTTGCGTTTGCCCTTCAGGTAATGGCGGAAAAAGGGGGCTTCAATCTCTTTCTGGTAGAAATATTTATCCTCCTCATTGAAGGGTATTCGACTTGGTCTGTTTCTGTCAGGTGAGGCCCATGCTCCATGGGTCCAGGGTCCCATAACCAGCATATTGGTGGCGTCCGGATTATTCTTTTCAATGGTTTTATAGGTATGGAGGGCACCCGATAGATCCTCGCTGTCGTACCAACCTCCCACGGTCATTACAGCTGGTGTGATATCCTGAAGGTGGGGCAGCGTACTCATTGCTTGCCAGAAGACATCATAGTCGGAGTGCTGCGTCATTTCATTCCAGAACTCAATTTCTCCGTTGAGGTATATTTCGTTGGCGTTCTTAATGGGCCCCAGATCGAGGAAGAAATGGTAAGCATCGTCTGAGGGATAGTTGGGCCTGCTTCCCCACGACATGGTGGGTTCGGGTCGATCCTTTCCAAATACCTGGAAGAAGTTAAAACACAATGGCAGGGTAAAGGCCCCATTGTGATGCATGTCATCCCACAGGAACCAGTCTGAGATGGGAGCCTGCGGACTGGTACAGACCATGGCAGGATGGGCATTGATGCTCCCCATCACGGTATAAAACCCAGGGTATGAAACACCATACATGCCTACTTTACCATTGTTGTTATCAATGTTTTTGATTAGCCACTCCACGGTATCCCAGGTGTCGGTGGTTTCATCCACATCATTCTTGTTTCTGTATTCGTCAAGCACCGGGCGCATATTTACAAATTCTCCTTCTGACATGAATTTCCCTCGTACATCCTGAAATACAAAAATATACTTGTCCTTTTCCAGCTGGCTATTAGCCGAGAGCCTGCCTCTCATTCTCTCTCCATAAGGACGGATCGAGTAGGGGGTGCGTTGCATAAGAAAAGGGTATGATTCTGATTGATCCTTTGGGGTGTAAACAATGGTAAATAGCTTTACTCCGTCCCGCATCTCAACCTGGTATGCACTTTTATTATAATTCTTTTCTACAAAGGAATCGTCCTGTGAGTGGACTGGAGCCTGGAAAAACAGAAGAACGGCTAATAGAGGTATGATATTTTTCATCCTTTTTCCATTTTTTTGGAATTGGAGGGCCAAGATAAAGATTGATGATCCATATTCAAATGAAATACAAAACTATTTACATGCTGGTTATTAAACAGGGAAGAAAGGAATAGATTTTAATGATATTTTGCGATATTGATGCCGAAAAAATTATTGATATAAGATTCACTAACAAAACAATTCAAATCAATTATGAATTCTAAAACCATTTCCAGAAGCCTTGTGGCCCTGTTGCTTGTTGTATTTGTCTCCTCATTCACCTATGAAGCACCTGCAAAGAAATTCACCCCGGTAGGGACCTGGGAGTATGCCATTGATGGGGTACCTCAAGAGTATGAATCGGGTAAAATGATTATTGCAAAAAAAGATAAGAGCCTGAAGGTTACCATGGCTATTAACGAATATTATAAGTCAGAAGGTGAGAAAGTATCCTATAAAAAGAAGAGTTTGAGTTTTATTCTCTGGGTGGAATCAGAAGAGGTTACTGTATCTGGCACATTTGACAAAGATCAATTCGATGGAATGGTCAGTTTATCAGAGGGAGATTTTGATATAACCGCCACGCGAGTAGCTGAAGAATAGGTTCAGCTCTTCTTTAGCAGCGCCATGGCAATGTATTCCCACTCCTCATCCAGCGAGACTTTTGGGAGTAGCTTTCCTGCACTGCGATACCAGTAGGAGGCATTTCCCAGGTCGCCTTCTTCTCTATGCAAAAAAGCGTGTACCCAGGAGCCATCTGCTGAGGAGTCACTCTGGGCAATTCGATGGGCACTGCCCCAGTCTCCGGCAGCATCCAGCAGGAGTGCCTGCAACAAGGGGGCTATATCTTCGGGAACTACCCCCTCATCCTTCAGTTTAAGGAATTCTTCAATGGAGATCATAACATCAATCTGATTTTTAGAATATATTTCCAAAAATAGCAACTCATCCGTCATTATAAATAATTATTGCCTCTTTTCTTTAGTAAAAGAAATCAATTGGTTAGTTTAGACTTCAATTCACAAAGTGTACCATAAGATGCCCGAATCAATCAATGACCTTGCAAAACTTTGTGTCCATACCCAGACCAACAGGCCCTGGAACCTGGAGCAGTGTATCAGGAACTATTCCGGGGCGGGGATTCATGCCATCTCCATCTGGAGACATCTGTTGGATGAAACTTCCCCGTCAGATGTCAAATCACTGTTGGTTGAGCATGAAATGGATGTGGTGTCGCTGGTTCGAGGAGGATTTTTTGCTTCTTCAGAGAAACCTGCGCGTGAAGCTGTCATTGAGGATAACCTTAAAGCCATTGACCAAGCAGCTGCCATAGGAGCTCCCCTGCTGGTGCTGGTATGTGGTTCGGATCCCGGACAGTCGCTGGAAAAATCCAGAGAGCAGATTCAGGAAGGAATCCTGAAGATTATTCCTTATTCAAAAGATGCCGGTATTAGACTGGCCATTGAGCCTCTACATCCCATGTATGCTGCCGATCGTTCTGCAATTACCAGCATGGCACAGGCCAATGAAATGGTTGAACAGATCGGCGATTATTCCCTTGGTGTGGCTGTGGATCTGTTTCATCTCTGGTGGGATCCGGATCTGGAGAAGGAGATAAAACGATGTGGCAGAGAGGGTAATCTCTTTGCATTCCATGTGTGCGACTGGAATGTGCCACTAAAGGATATGCTCAATGACCGGGGTTTAATGGGAGATGGATGCATTAATGTGAAACAGATCAGGGGTTGGATTGAAGAAGCGGGCTTTAAGGGATACAGCGAGGTGGAGGTGTTTTCAGATAAATATTGGGCCATGAACCAGTTGGATTACCTGGAGAGAATTAAATATGCATACCTGAACCATACATAGCGGAAGATGAAACAACACCTGGTGGGAATTATAATGAACGGAGTAACTGGTCGCATGGGGACAAACCAGCACCTGATGCGTTCCATCGTGGAAATTATTAAGGAGGGGGGAGTAAAAATTTCCGAAAAGGAGACCATCATGCCCGATCCCATACTTGTGGGCAGGAACAAAGAAAAGTTAAAGAAACTCTCAGAGATGTCGGGAATCCAAAATTGGACCACCGATCTGGATCCCTTAATGAAGGACACAAAATACCAGATATATTTTGATGCACAGACCACGGGACGGAGGGTGGCTGCAGTGAAACAGGCGGCAGCTGCAGGCAAGCATATATATTGTGAGAAGCCAGTGGCCACCTCCACCAGCGAAGCCCTTGAACTGGTCAAAGCCTGTACTGATACCGGGGTAAAACATGGTGTGGTACAGGATAAGCTATGGTTACCCGGGCTATTAAAGTTAAAGCGGCTTATTGAGGATGGAACTCTTGGCAGGATCCTGTCGGTGAGGGGCGAATTTGGATACTGGGTATTTGAAGGGCATACTGTAAGAGCCCAGCGTCCCAGCTGGAATTACAGGAAGGAGGACGATGGCGGAATCATTATGGATATGCTCTGTCACTGGCGATATGTGCTGGATAACCTGTTTGGAAATGTGAAGGGTGTTTTCTGTTTGGGAGCCACCCATATACCTGAGCGCATCGATGAAACGGGTGAACCCTATAAATGTACTGCCGACGATGCAGCTTATGCCACCTTTGAGCTTGAAGGAGGCATCGTTGCCCATTTTAACTCATCCTGGACCACCAGGGTCCGTAGAGATGACTTGCTTACCCTGCATGTGGATGGTACTAAAGGATCTGCGGTGGCAGGTTTAAGAAGCTGCTTTTTACAGAGCTATGAAAATACCCCCAAACCACTATGGAATCCGGATATACCCAGTCCAATTGATTTTTATGCGGACTGGATTGAAGTATTTGCCCAGGAAGATTATGACAACGCATTCAAGGCCCAGTGGGAGTTATTTCTCCGACATGTGGTGACCGGTGAGCCTTTTCCATGGGATTTACAGGAAGGTGCCAAAGGGGTACAGCTTGCAGAGAAGGGATTGGAAAGCTGGGATAAACGGAAGTGGGTTTCCATACCGGATCTTTGATCAAATAGATATACCATGAAAAGAACTGCACTCATCACAGGAGGATCCAGGGGAATCGGGTTTGGCATTGCCCTGGAGCTTGCCAACGCTGGCTTTAACCTGGCAATTAATGGAGTCAGGGAAGAGACCCAGGTATCCAGAGCACTGGAAATGCTGCGTGCCAGAGGGACCAATGTCATCTACATCAGGGCTGATATATCCGAATCAGGCCAACGACAATCAATGGTGGATCAGGCGATAAAGGAATTCGGAGCGCTGAATGTGCTTATCAATAACGCAGGGATTGCTCCCCGCCTGCGAAAAGATCTTCTTGAAGCAACGGAAGAGAGTTATGACAGGGTGATGAATATCAATCTGAAAGGACCATACTTCCTTACGCAACTGGTGGCTCAGCACATGGTGGAGCAAGTTCAGAAAGGAGCCGGATTTACAGGTTGCATCATCAATGTCTCCTCCATTTCTGCAACTGTTGTATCGGTAAACCGGGGCGAATATTGTATCTCAAAAGCAGGTGTCTCCATGGCTGCCAGGCTATGGGCTGTCCGCCTGGGAGAGTATGAAATCCCTGTATATGAAATTCAGCCGGGAGTTATAAAAACCGATATGACCTCCGGGGTGCAGGAGAAATATGACCGTCTTATTGAGGAGGGGTTATGTGTGGAGAAAAGGTGGGGACTTCCAGAGGATATTGGAAAGGTGGCCCTGTCAATGGCTTCAGGATCATTGCCCTATTCCACGGGACAGGTGGTTGTGGTGGATGGGGGACTAACAATACCCAGGTTATGAGCAGAATGAAACAAAAGAAGATCTTAAGATACGTGCTGGTGGGAGTGGCACTGGTTCTTACTGTGCTTACCTATACACCGGTGGTTTTACATCCGGGAAAGATTGATCCTAAGTTATTGTCTATGCCTTACACCCTGTGGACCAGTATATTAATAACAGTTCTGCTTGTTCTGCTAACCTATTTGGTAAGCAGACTTCAGGATAAAGATTAAACACTTTACGCTTATGCTTACCTGGTTATTGATCGTAGGAACTGTTTATATCTCCATGCTTTTTTATCTCTCTTACCGGTCGCGCCGCACCATCCGTTCCAACAACGATTTCCTTCTTGCCGGCTCCAACATTGGACTGGTACTGGGATTTATGACCTTTGCCGCTACCCTATTCAGCACCTTCACACTGATGGGAATGCCCGATTTTTCAAGAAACCATGGGATCGGCGCATGGATTTTTCTTGCCTTTTCAGATGCCGGAATGGTTTTCCTGATTGTCTGGTTTGGGTACAGGCTTCGAAAGTCGGTTTCTTCAAAAGGATTTGCCGGGATGTCAGGTTTGTTACAGGATTGTTACCAGAACAGATGGGCGGGATATATCTACTTTACCGGTGTATTTATCTTTCTGATTCCCTATGTGGCCATTCAGATCAGGGGAGTAGCCATGTTTCTGGTTCAGGCCTTCCCCCAGAGCATGCCCATTTGGGGATGGTCGCTGATTATTGTGATTGTGATGTTGGTCTATTCGGAACTTGGGGGGCTCAAGGCCATTATTTATGCTGATTTCATGCAGGGCACCTTGCTTCTGCTGGTGGTTTGGGTAATCGCCCTAACCTGTATGAATACCGTTGGAGGATGGGCAGAACTGTTCCAAAAAGCTGAGATGGCCAACCCCGAACTTTTATCAACTCCGGGCCCAAAAGGCCTGATGAATGCTCAATTCCTGATTGCATCTTTTTTGGCCATACTGATGATCCCGGTCACCCAGCCCCAGCTCTCCACCAGGCTGGTTATTATGAAAGATATGAAATCCATGTACCGCATGGCGGTGGCGGTAGGTATTTTTGCAATGCTTGTCATTTTCCCAACCATTATCATTGGTTTGTATGGAGCCATTCGTTATCCCGACGCCTCCATGGCTGATTTCCTGGGTCAGGTCTTGATCCACGACCAGACAGGTTTGATTGCTTCTTTAGCAATTATTGGACTATTTGCTGCAGCCATGTCCACTTCAGATTCCCAACTGTTTGCACTGGGCAACGAATTGAGGGGATTGATATCAAAAAAGGAAAATGAATCCCTGAAACCCATCCGTCTGGCTATTGTTATTTTTGCTGTGGCCGCTCTTGTCTTCTCTTTGCTAAGTTCTGATCAACTGGTACTGCTCGCCAGGGTGAGTTTCGCGGGGACTGCCATGATGGGCCCTCTGGTAATTCTGGGGATCTTTTCCAGAAAGCCCCAGGGGATCTTTATGATTGTGGCATCGGGCCTTGGGCTTCTTGCATTTATCCTTTCCCTGGCAGGAGTTTTGCCAGGAACAGTAGGAGCGCTCAGAATGGATCTTTTCCTTATGATTCTGCTCACAGCCAGCGCCGGGATCAACTACCTCATCCGCTGAGTGACAGGATGCAAAACTATACATTTTTGGTACGTTGAAGCCTTTTTCTTTATATTTACGGAAATCTTTGCCCCATGATCGATTCTTTTCAGTTTTCCTCATTGCCGGAAATCATATTTGGTACAGGGAAGCGAAATGAACTCCCCACCGTGGTAAAAGCGATAGGTAAAAGGGTTCTTTTACTAACTGGTTCCTCCTCTATCCACAATTTAGGTCATGGAGAGGAGATTATTACTGGATTGAAGAAAGCAGAGCTGGATTTGAACCACGAAGTCATTGCCCACGAGCCGTCCCCATCCATGGTGGACCAGATCGTTGAAAAATATAGAGGTGAAGGGGTCCAGATTGTTGTGGCAGTGGGAGGGGGCAGTGTGATGGATGCAGGAAAGGCCATCTCTGCAATGATCCCTGTTGAAGGAAGCATTAGAGATTACCTTGAAGGGATAGGAGAGAGGGTTCATACAGGTGAGAAAATTCCCTTTATTGCCATGCCCACTACTTCAGGTACCGGGAGCGAAATGACCAAGAATGCAGTAATTTCCGAAGTGGGGGAGATGGGATTTAAGAAGTCTCTACGCCACGATAACTTTATCCCTGAAGTAGCCATTATTGACCCTGAAATGATGCTCTCTTGTCCGGCAAGCTTAACCGCCTCTTCCGGAATGGATGCGTTTACCCAACTACTGGAATCATATGTATCTGTAAACGCCAATCCAATGACAGATGCATTGGCTCTGCAGGGATTGAAGAAGATAAAGAAATACCTTCTCCGGGCATACCTTGAAGGGGAGAACAATATTGAGGCAAGGTCCGGAATGGCACTTGCAGCCATGTTCTCAGGAATCACACTGTCCCAGGCTGGCTTGGGTCTCGTACATGGATTTGCATCACCCCTTGGCGGATATTTTCATATACCTCATGGAGTGGTCTGCGGTTCACTGATGGCTCCTGTATTTGCCTATACCATAGATAACCTGAAAGATCAGCCCGACCATCCGGCCCTGCAAAAACTGATTATTGCCAGTAAGGTATTTGCCGATTTCAAATACAAGCAGGATATGGAGTATCTACAGTCTTTTAAAGAGAAACTGATTCATATAACCAATCTGCTGGAATTACCCCGATTATCAGATTACGGCTTTACCAAAGAGAATATTCCTAAAGTTGTGGATCATACTTCCCACAAGCAGCATCCTGTTCAACTTACTACCGAACAGATGACCGATGCCCTATTTAGCAGGATGTAATTCCATTGTTATTGTATCTGACAGGGATTTAACTTTTTCGCCATCAATGCAGAAGTAGCTTTCAAATATGTGCTTTTCTTCAAGTGTATTGAATGAAGAGCCTGAAAGATGCGTATCAAAATTGCGTGATTTCCAAACATCGCGATTGATAAATGGATTGAGGGTAGGGTCGTAGTTCACTGTTGTCCCATCTTTATAGAACTTCACGGGAGTCTCTTCACGATCCTTCAAAAAGACGATGAGACTGTCATAGTAGAAGGAAAAGTATGCAAATCCATCCAGAAAGTCGCTGTTTAGTCTGTAAAAGTCATCTGCAATGCCAGGTTGAATCCATTCCCCATCGGTGTAATCGGATGAATAGGGAAGCACGTAGATTGGTATGGAAGTGTCATTGCGGATGGAGATCCAGGATAACTCATCATTGCTGCATCCAGCCAGAAGAAAAATCAGGAAAATTATAGCTACCCCTCTCATTTACATCCCTCTATTTATCTCAATTCCTGTATTTGACAGAAACAATCGAATGGCAATTGCCAAAAGGATGATACCAAAGAATTTTCTCAGGATATGCAGTCCGTTTGGTCCGAGAATTCTCTCAAAAAAGCTTGTGAGCCGGAGGACAAGATAGACAATTATCATGTTCAATGAAAGGGCTACCAGAATATTTATGGTTTGATACTCAGCCCTAAGTGATAGCAGGGTAGTAATTGATCCGGCGCCTGCGATTAATGGAAAGGCTATTGGAACAATAGCGCCGCTACCTCCTTCCTCATGTTTGAACAGATGGATGCCCATAACCATCTCCAGTCCCATCAGGAGAAGGATAATCGAACCGGCAATTGCAAAGGAGGATATATCCACCCCAAACAGCCCTAATAAGGGTTCACCGACAAAAAGAAAAAGCAACATGATTCCAAAAGCAACCAGGGTGGTCTTTCCTGGAAACAAAGCTCCAGTTTTCGATTTGATATCCAGGATAATAGGGATTGATCCAAGAATGTCTATGATGGCAAACAGGACCATAAATGAAGCCAGGATTTCCAGGATGTTAAAATGCATGATCAATGTGTATTATGAATTTGGGATGCAAATATGGATTATTTTTTGGCGATTCTGATCAAAAATCGGGCAATCCTTTGACTTTCCTTTTCTTAAACATATGGTGTCCTATACTTCCAATCTACTCTTTTGCTTTGATTACGCATCCGATGGCTTTAGTAGTGTTGGGATTGGGGGTATCTCCCGAAATAAGGGCACCTATAGCTGCTTCCAGGTACCTCTGCGTTACTGCAGCTGCATCCATGGCATTGTCGTCAATGGCACCAATGTAGGCGATTTTGAATTTACCTCCCTTGTTTTCGAGAAGAAATATGTGTGGAGTTCTGGTGGCTCCATAAGCTTTATATATCTCCTGGGTTTCATCTTTAAGGTAGGGAAAGGGGTATTGTTTCTCCTCGGCCCGTACTTTCATGTTTTCAAAAGTGTCTTCAGGAGAGATCTCTGCATTGTTGGGATTGATCGCAACCACAGGATATCCCTGGCTGGCGTATTTCTGGTCCAGTTGGATGATCCTCTTTTCATAAGCTTTGGCAAAGGGACAGGGATTACAGGTAAAAACCAGAATTACACCTTTCTGATCGCTGTAGTCTGACAGGGAAACTGTTGTTTCGTCCACATTCTTCAGAGAGAAAGCTATGGCCTTATCTCCGGGCTTTAATCCGGCATTCACTGCTATAATTGCAATGAAAGTCAGTGCTGTTGTGAAAAGTTCCTTTTTCATATTAGTTCATTATTTGATTTACGTTTTCGAATAGCTCATCCAGAGTAAGCTCCTGCTCCAGAAAAACCCGCTGTTCCTTGTTGTAAATGAGTGTGGCAGGGATTGCACCCGACCAGCTTTTATCCACCCTTTCGATCCACGAGTTATAGTCCAAATCTGTCATCAGCATTACCGGGGCGGAAATCTCCTTCTTCTCCAGAAAGGGGATCAAACTTTGTTCCACCTGGTTTGGAAAATCCAGGCTCACAAGAATCACCTTTATTTTTGAGTCTCTGCTACTGGTATGAAGTTCTTCAAAAAAATCAATCTCTTTCACGCAAGGAGAACACCAGGTTGCCCAGAAATTAATTACATAAGTGGTATCGTTGTATTTTTGCAACAGAGCCGCAATCCCATCCCCATCAATTTCTTCAATACCCTGACCAATTCCCTTCGATAAAATCAAAATGGCAAAAAGAGTGGTTATAATCCAGTACTTCATATATTATAAAACAATATTAAGATGTTTTTTGTTTTCTCTTTCCCTCAGGTGTAAACATTTTCCGGATTTTGTTGTATTAACCATACAGATATACACTTTGCACTTTCTACTTTCTACTTTCTACTTTCTACTTTCTACTTTCTACTTTTCACTTTATACTTTAAACTTTTCACTTTATACTTTAAACTTACACCATGGGATTCACATTAGATATTGGAGCAACTGCACCGGATTTTAAACTACCAGCCACCGATGGCAGGAATTACTCACTGACAGAGTTTGCGGAAGAGTACCTTGTGATTTTCTTTACCTGCAACCACTGTCCCTATGTGATAGGTTCAGATGAGGTAACCAGAATATCTGCAGAGCGTTTTGGAAAGCTTGGAGTGAAGTTTGTAGGTATCAATTCAAACAGTGCAAATACCTATGAGGAGGATGACTTCCCTCATATGGTTAGGCGGATGGAGGAACAGAGGTTCCCCTGGGTTTATCTCTACGACAAAAGCCAGCAAGTGGCCCTTGCCTATGGAGCGCTGCGTACCCCTCATTTCTATGTATTTGATGGTGACAGGAAGCTCGTTTACACCGGAAGGGCTGTAGATCAACCAAAGAATTCTGATCTCATTAAAGTGAATGACCTGGATCGGGCTCTCCATGAACTTACTTCGGGAAAATCCATCTCAACTTCGGTTACAAATCCCTTGGGATGTAATGTGAAATGGGAAGGAAAAGAGAAGCACTGGATGCCAGCAGAAGCCTGTGATCTCCTTTAATCGGTTCATACAATCAGGCCAGGTAGACTTTGCGAATATGTTTTTTTCCCAGATGGATTCTGCTCTTTACAGTTCCGATAGGGATATTCATGTACTGGGATATTTCTTTGTAGGAGTAACCTGCCAGGAATAGCTGAATAGGTTTTTCATAGGCATGGGGCAAAAGTTTGATAATCTCCCTTAGCTCTTTTTTAATAAGTTGTTCGTCTGGCATTCCTTCTCTGGAGTCACCAGACTGGGCCGAATACTGATTCAGCTCGTCGGTGTCATGTATGAGCTGACGGTTATGACTGCTTCTCAAATAATTAATATAAGTGTTCTTAAGGATGGTATAGAGCCAGGCTCTGATATGCTCATCGTTATGTAACCGGGATTGATTTTTTAATGCCTTGTAACTTGTTTCCTGAACAAGGTCCATTGCATCCTCCCGATCTTCGGTTAATTGAAGGGCATAATAATATAACTGATCCTGCATTCCGATCAGGTTCCCTGCAAAATGATCAGGCTTTAAGCTATTAGTAAGACCATTCATTGCCTGAATATTTTATCTATAGAAATTTACTAAATAATACAATACAATTCAACTTGTTTAATCGGATTAGTTTTCACATTTTTGATTTTTCTATTTTCCTATTAATTAAACAGCTAAAACTTAAACAAAATGATTAGGAAAATCCCGGTAATAGGGGTGATTGGACTATTGCTTTCAACAATTGGATCACCGGTAAATGGTCAGTGCGAAAAGGATTGTTCACAAAAGGAGACCTGTTTCGAAAAGCTTTTCGATGGAGAGAGCACCAAAGGGTGGCGTGGATATCAAAAAGATCATGTTCCTTCCCGATGGGTAGTGGAGGATGGAACGCTTCATTTTAATCCTACGGAAACTGGAGACCGGGGTGATATCATCTTTGATAAGACTTTTGCCAATTTTCACCTTAAGCTAGAATGGAAGATTGCAGAGAAGGGGAATTCGGGCATCTTCTACCTGGGTTCCGAAGATTCCAACTACCATGCCATATATCAAACCGCACCTGAGATGCAAGTGCTGGATAATGAACGTCATCCCGATGCAAAATTGGGTAAGGACGGTAACCGTAAATCGGGATCACTTTACGATCTTATTCCGGCTGTTCCTCAAAACTGTAAACCTGCCGGAGAATGGAACCAGGTGGAGGTAATTCACAAAGATGGTCATGTAATTCATTGGATGAACGGAGAGAAAGTAGTGGAGTATCAGGCAGGTGCCGAAGAGTGGGATGAGCTGGTGGCCGGATCAAAATTCCCGGGATTGAACCCAAATTGGGCCAACCTGGCTACCGAAGGTTATATTGGACTGCAGGATCATGGAGACAAGGTGTGGTACAGGAATATTCAGATAATGGAGCTTTAAACAATTAATAATAAGACTACTAAACTACGAAAGATGCAAACAAGAAGAACTTTTATGAAGAGTGCTGCACTGGCTGCGGCAGGTATTTCAGCCGGAACAGCAGTGCAGGCCAAAGAGATCAATTCTAAATTGAATGTTGCCCCATCAGCAGAAGAGGATGCTCTCTTTTTCTCCATCTCACTGGCCCAATGGTCCCTCAACAAAGCGCTGTTTGGAGGTGTGTTGGACAACCTGGATTTTCCTGCTTATACCAAAGAGAAATTTGACATTCATGCGGTGGAGTATGTCAATCAATTTTTCAGATCAGCCGAAAAATCCTACATCAAGGAACTTCTAAAGCGTACCGAAGACATCGATGTAAAAAATGTACTTATCATGGTGGATAGTGAAGGGAACCTTGGAGAAATGGAAGAAGCCAAACGCAAACAATCGGTGGAGAACCACTATAAATGGGTAGAGGCAGCTCACATACTGGGTTGCCATTCCATCAGGGTCAATGCAGGAGGCGCGGGTACCGAAGAAGAAGTTGCATATTCTGCCACCAGGAGCCTTAGAGAATTAAGCCAGTTTGCAGCCGACTACGGAATTAATGTGATTGTGGAGAATCATGGTGGATTCTCCTCTAGAGCTAGTTGGCTGGCTTCAGTAATTCGCAATACCGGTATGGTAAATTGTGGGGTCCTGCCCGATTTTGGAAACTTCAGGGTGAGCAAGACTGAGAATTATGACCTTTATTTGGGTATGCATGAGCTGATGCCACTGGCTAAAGGGGTGAGTGCTAAATCGCACGATTTTGACGAAGAAGGGAATGAAACAGCCAAAGATTTCTACCGGATTCTGAAGATTGTAAAAGATGCCGGATTCAGGGGCTATATCGGAATTGAGTACGAAGGTGGTAAGCTTACTCAGGATGAAGGAATCTTAGCCACCAAAAAACTGCTTATAAAGGCAGGCCAGTCTATCTGATGGGCTAATAGGCCCTAATTGCTTTTAAGGTAGACTTCGATATTTCTGGAGATCTTCTCTAAAAGAAGCTCTCTGGACTCTTTCGAGGCCCAGGCCATATGGGGAGTAATCAGGATCTTTTCCTTATCAAATAGCTTCAGCATGGGATTATCGGCGTTGATGGGCTCCTGTTCCATTACGTCGATACCTGCTGCCCCAATGAGGTTGTCATTTAAAGCGCGGGCAAGGTCCTTCTCTTTAATGATTCCGCCTCGGCCCAGGTTCAGGATGATGGCACAGGGTCTCATAAGTTTTATTTTATCGTAGGTAATCAGGTTGTGGGTTTGGTTATTCAAAGGGGCATGTATGGATACCACATCCGAACTTTTAAGTAGATCATCCAGTTCAAATCTCTTGTAACTGATGTGATTGTTTCGACCAGTGGTGGAGTAAAAGACAACTTCCATACCAAAAGACTCTGCAATACGGGCAACCTGTCTCCCAATGGTTCCCAGACCTATGATTCCCAAACGCTTCCCTTTTAATTCCCAGAATGGTTCATTGTGATGGGTAAATGACTTGCTTCTCGAATAGGCCCCGCTCTTCACATAGGTGTCATAATAGTAGGGTTTGTTGATCAGGTAGAGAAGCATGGTAAAGGTGAGCTGTGCCACTGAATCGGTGGAATATCCGGCTACATTTTTTACTTCGATCCCATTACTCTTTGCATAATTCAGATCCACATTATTTATACCTGTGGCAGCCACACATATTAGTCTGAGGTTGGGAAGCTGTTTCATTATTTCCTCAGTCATCTCTACCTTATTGACAATCACGACCTCCTTACCCTGACATCTCTCCACAACCAATTCCGGATTGGTTTCATCATAAAAATCGAAGTTCCCAAGTTTAGAGAGTAATTTGAGGTTATCTACCTTTCCTATTGTATCCAGGTCAAGAAATGTAATATTTATCATGTGTCAAGTTCTGTTTTCCTGTAAACACCTGTTTTCAGAATTGGTTCATTCGTGAACATGTTAAGTTTTGGTAGGGTTAAGGATTGTTAAATGCATGCTGTATCCCGAGTTTTTTGGATAAATTTAGATCCTATGATTCTAAGGAGCATTATCATAGTCAGTTTCCTGACACTTATTTTCCATTCTGGGCTAAATGGCCAATCCATCGATACTTCATTCAATTTATCAGCCATTGTATATGATGGCTCCTTTTATCCTGTACCAGCTTCCCATGTAGTAAATATGAATACCCATCAGGGTGCAGTTACCGACAGCTTGGGGATTTTCACCCTTAATGTACATATCATGGATACATTGTTGGTAAGGAACATAGCGTTTCACGATACCCTGGTTCCTGTTTACCTGATCAGCAGTCTTAGATATATAGTTCTCACGAGCAGAAGATATGAGCTACAAGAAGCGCGGATATTTGAATGGGGTTCAACCTATTCGGATTTCAAAGAAGCTGTAATTGAAATGCCTAACCAGCAAACCCTGGGTGAATCCATGGGCCTGCCACGACAGGATCCCGACTATGTACCCCTGGAAATGGATGAGAGAGCTGTTAAAAGTGCTGGATTTCTACTCACTTCACCCATATCTTATTTTTATCAGAACTTTAATAAGCACGCAAAGTCAGCCAGAAAAGTTTACTGGTTAAAGAAGAATCAGGTAAAGCAGGAACATTTTGATGAAGTTATAAGTGAAGAAGAACTTACGGAGATTACGGCACTTACCGGAGACCAATTACAGGAGTTTCAGGCTTTTCTCTTAAAGAGGATGGTGTGCAATTTTAAATGCACAGATCTCCAGATCTATGAAGAGGTATACGCCCTATGGAAAGTATTCCAGGAACTTAAAGAGAAAGGAATCATATAAGTACTAAACTACCTTCTCGTTATCCTTATCCCAGAATATGGTGCGATTCTCTCTATGAGCTTTAATTGCCATGGCTGCGGCAACTCCCTCTTCGAAAGCTTGATCGATGTTACAGCTGGGTTGCTTTCCTTCTCTGATTGCCTGTAACCACTCGGCAATATGTAGATGGGTGGTATCCACCCTGCGTCCACCACGGTAGGTATATAAAAGCCCCCTGGCAGCAAAATACTGTTCGGTGGCTGTTGCTACGGAGTCCACATTTTTACGTCCGGGAATATAGGTGTAGATGGGGAGCTCAGGATCGATCAGACCGCTCTTGATCTGTTCCTTATACCTGGTGCTCTCTCGGTCTGCATAGACTGTCAGTGAATTTCCAACCTCCATGGAACCATCATGACCCATGATCATCTTGCCCCGGTTGTGATTGCTGGCCAGGGATGCGCTGTAAAGAAGGCTGAAGTCCTGATCGGGATATTCCAGAACCGTGTTCCAAACATCGGGGACCTCCCTGATCTCATTT
>JAOZUK010000241.1 GCA_029938715.1 Bacteroidales bacterium
ACCTCAAATCCCAGGCTCTGCATATATTCAGGAGCCTCACTCATTCCGTGATCAGAGGAAAGAATGATCAGGGTCTGGTCGAGCCCAACCTGTTCGTCTATGAACCGGAACAGATCGGCCAGCAAACGATCAACCCGCAATACATTGTCTTCAGCCTCCAGACTTGAGGGTCCGAAGAGGTGACCAATATAATCGGTTACGGAAAAGCTGATCGCCATAAAGTCGGTCTGTTGGCCCAGTCCTAACTTCTCCTCTTTTATCAGGGTCTTGGCAAAGTCCGCTGTCAGTTCATCCCCGAATGGAGTACCTATGAGTGATGCATAAAAGTACTTTGAATCCCCCGTTACATGATGTGGGAATGTGGTTCCCAGCCCAAACATATCAACTTCAAAGGGACGATCGTCATCCTCCCCGAAGAGATAGGTTGAAATGTCATGCAACAGTTCCCAGGAGGTATCTTTGTAGTTATCGGCAAGCTTTTGTGCATTCCACTGCTTTACCCAGTCAGGATATTCATCATAATAATAGGTACTACTTTCGAAAGAACCATCAGCTTTGGAATACCAGAAGGCTTTGCCTGTGTGGCCGCCGGGAAGAATGGCACCACGGTCTTTTATGGAGACGCTGAACATACGGGACTGACTGTTGTTGGAGATCACCAATTCATCGCCAATGGTTGAAGACAACAGATTCGTTGGAGCTCTGCCTTTCCCCAATGACGGTTCTTTTCCGATCATCGGATAGCGGTCATCTTCGCAATTGTATATGACCCGGCCCTTATCCATATCGAACCAGTTGCCGGCCACAATGCCGTTGTATGCCGGGTATGTACCTGTGAAAAGTGCGGCATGGCCGACGGGGGTCTCAGTATCGGCATGTTGAAAGTTGGCATTTGTGTAGTGGGTACCCTGCTCCATCAGATAGCGAAAGCCACCCTCTCCCAGGCGATCTTTATAACGCATGGGAAAATCGCCACGCATCTGATCGATGGTGATTTGGAGAATAAGTTTGGGTTTTTCGGAAGTTACTTCTCTGGTTTTTACTCCACAAGCTGAAGAGATCAGCACCAGAAGGGTGATCACCACCACTGGAAATAATTTTACTTTCATGAAGTCTGATTTTATACGTTTGTAATTTTAAGCTTCAAAGGATGTTTTTCTAAAGTTAATTCAATTCAACCTAAAAAGAAAAGGCCAATGACCATAAACAGCCAATGACCTTTTCAAAATCAATACGAATATTCTAATAACTCATTGAGGATAATTCAATTAATTTTGAGGTGCTTTCATCAACTGTTGCAGCACTTTATCCACTCCCAGAGATGATCCCTGTACCGGAGGGAAGTCAACAAATGTTTTCAGGAACTCTCCGGTAATTGCCTGAGCCGGTACAAAAGTCCACATGTTATCCGCAAACCACCGGATATACATGGACGATTCTTTCCATGCCATTTCATAAGGATCAGCTCTCAAATTGATCAGAATAGGCCATGCTGGCTGTTTGCGGTAAGCTGTATTTATGGCTCCCTCTAAAATTGTAAAGTGGAGTTTCCAATTGTCATAACGGATCGCATTCAGATTTCCGCCCTGATCAAAATAGAAAATTTCTCTTCTCGGATCTGTATCAACTTCCCCCTTCCAGAAGGGCATCTGGTTATATCCATCCAGATAAACCTTGAAATTTTTATCGCCAGCCTGATAGCCGGTTAATAGTTTCTCTTTCACATCCGGTACTCCGGCTGCTGCCAGCAGCGTGGGTAGCATATCTTCATGAGAATAGATATTGTTGTCAATTGTCCCGGGCTTGATG
This sequence comes from Bacteroidales bacterium, assembly GCA_029938715.1. Lineage (GTDB taxonomy): Bacteria > Bacteroidota > Bacteroidia > Bacteroidales. The sequence continues at coordinate 1,810 of JAOZUK010000241.1, forward strand.
GTGCCGGGCCAGCGGATTACACAGGGTACACGAAAACCGCCCTCCCAGGTTGTTCCTTTTTCACCATAAAACGGGGTGGTTCCACCATCGGGCCAGGTGAATTTTTCAGCACCATTATCGGTGGAATACATGACGATTGTATTGTCCACAATTCCCAGCTCCTGCAATTTATCAAGAACCCTTCCAACCGCTTTATCATGTTCAACCATTCCATCAGGGTAAAGGCCAATGCCGGTCACACCGATACTTTCATCTTTCAGACGTGTCCATACATGCATTCGGGTGGCACTCAACCAGACGAAAAACGGCTGGCCCGCCTTATGGGCTCTCTCTATAAAATCAATGGCAGCATCCGTAAATTCATCGTCAGCAGTTTCCATTCTCTTCTGGGTCATTGGACCAGTATCTTCAATTTTTCCATCAGAATAGCTGTGAATCACACCGCGCGGGCCATATTTTTTATGGAACTCTTCATCCTTGGGATAGTAGTAGGTTTCCGGTTCTTCTTCTGCATTGAGGTGGTAGAGATTTCCGAAAAACTCATCGAACCCATGATTGGTGGGCAGATGTGCATCCCGGTCACCCAGGTGATTTTTTCCAAACTGACCGGAAGTATATCCGAGGGGTTTCAGCAATTCTGCAATGGTGGGCTGGTTGTCCTGGATTCCCTGTTCGGAACCAGGCATCCCTATGGTAAGAAGACCTGTACGAAAAGGATGCTGTCCCAGGATAAATGCAGCTCTTCCTGCCGTACAGGACTGTTGCGCATACCAGTCTGTAAACAGGGCACCTTCATTGGCGATTCTGTCGATGTTGGGTGTCTGATACCCCATGATACCAAGGTTGTACTTACTGATATTGGCCCAGCCAATATCATCCCCCCAGATAACCAGGATGTTGGGCTTGTCCTGGGCATATGAACCCAATACAAATGTCACAAAAATGATCGTTACTAGTAGTTTCTTCATTGTTTAACTGTTTAAGAGTGGTTTTTATAACATGATGTGTTAATGGAACAAATAACAAGTTACTCAATCGTCTTGTTCATTAGAGAATCCACAGATCGGGGCGAAGTATCTTTATGGTTCTTTTTAAATTGAAACGTTTGACCACATTAAACCTGATGTTACCGGACCAGTAGGTCATCCAGTCTCCATCATTGCCCACCAGCTGACTAACGGAGTATCTGACATAGCTCACTCCTACATAGTACTTATTGTTATTGAAGCCAATGGATAACTTTGTATTGTTGGTCACTCCTACCGAGAATCCGTCGCAACAGGTGCTGTAATCCCATGTATTGCGAATCATATGGTAACCACCTGCAAGACCAAAGGTAGAGGCCAGTGAGACATAGAGCAGTTCGTTCCAAACAAACGTGTAGGCATATCCGCCATTTACTCCAAAATTGTATAGATCAGCCTGGTTATAAGGATTTTCACTTACATACACAAAGCCCATATCTGTATAGGGTGATAGCGCAGTATCAGCCATAGCGAGCATCCAGTAGGCTTCCACCCCTGCAATGGGGGTCCCGGCGCTTCTTTTCTGGAACTCGTTTTGCAGGAAAGAGGCTTTGTAGGAATAGCGTTTGGAGTTGAATAGGTATTGAACACTGGCTCCTACAAGGGTGGTTCGCATGTTCGCCCGAATGGGCAGAGGTGTCCCCTGTATATGGACTGGCTGAAAATCGTCTGGATTGGAGAGATAGTACCCCCTGTTCCATTGGAGGTAGAGGTCAATCATGAAGCTCCTGAAATTGGTTTGTATGGAGAGATCCAGGTATTTGGATTCGCCATATACATCATCATCCGTATTGATAAATGGCATTTTCATAGCCAGATTTATATTCAGGAAACTATAGGTATAACCAAGACCGAGCAACAGGTTGTCATTTGTTTTATACTTCAAGCCAGGTTTTACCAACCTCTCGGAAATACTGATTCCGTTCTGTTTTCTCGAAAGGAAGACCCGTGAGGTCAACTCATCTTTGTATACCTTGATGTAATTGGTATCATATTTTATCTTTGTACTTTCATCAAAAATCTGTCCAAATCCGGATTGACTACAGAGAATTAAAACAAAGAGGATTGGAATGATTCTGATACCAGCTTTCATCTTTACAAAAATAGCATAGTAATTGAATTACGCGAGCGCATTCCCCGAAGTTCTACTTCGGGGTTAGCGAGCACATTTAAAATAAACAATTAATCGATGATTACTCGCATCTTGCGAGGAGAGTCAATTCTCACTACGCTCTATTCCTCCCTTTTTTTTTATATTTACCGCACTTGCAACCATTGATTTCCCCTAAATCGCAGACAATGAAAAAACTATTTCTTGCAATCCTTCTTATTACCACCGTATCATCTGGAATAGTCAAAGGACAGGCAGCACTGCTGGTCCTGATTTTTGGAGAGAAAGCGGCCACTGAGAACTTCTTTTTCAGTCTGAAGGCAGGTGTCAACTATTCTATGATTACCAATGTCGAAGAAGGTAATAACAGAGCCGGGTTCAATTTCGGACTGGTAAACAATATTAAATTAACCGAAAAGTTTTTTCTGCTCCCCGAATTCATTGCCCTTTCCCCCAGAGGGGTCCAGGACATACCCACCCTGAGCACAGGGATCCCCGAGCTGGATGACCTGCTGGGTAATCCCGAATTTACTGATCGAAAATTAAATTACATTGATATCCCACTGCTGATAAAATATCACATAACTGATAGGTGGAGCGTTTCAGCAGGTCCCCAGGTCAGTTTTCTGGTAAGCGCCGTTGATATCTATCGATCGACACCCATTGAAGGAATCACGCTTAAGACCGAACTGGACATTGAAGAGGCATTCAAAACTGTGGACCTGGCCGCAGTGATCGACCTGACCTTTGTGGTTTCAGAACCGGTAAATGGAAAGGGGTTCAATCTTTTTGCCCGCTACGGCCGGGGATTTATTGATATACTGAAAGAGAATGACGGGGATCCGTTTCACAATTCCACCTTCCAGTTCGGCGCCACCTTCCCTTTTGTTGAAAAGCCTGAATAAACTGTTCGTTGTAGGAACTTAACTGAAATCACCTATTTTTGTGTGAATTTCTATTTAGATGCGCACTGAGAAAGATTTTATAGGAGAAGTAACCATACCAGAGGATGCCCTGTATGGGGTTCACTCTTTCCGGGCAAGAGAAAACTTTCCCAGCCGCGATCAGTTCCCCATGGAATGGTTCCGGGCCACAGGTACGGTAAAGCTGGCCTGTTACCGCACGGTCAGAAAGCTACTAACGGCACTTCAAAAAGAGCATCCGGATGTGATCGAACAGATGAGGATTCCACAGGAGAAGGCACTGGGAGCGCTGGAGGCAGCAGCTGTAAAAGTTGCTTCCGGCTCTCTATTCGAACATTTTATTGTTCCTGGCACACAGGGTGGAGCAGGCACCAGTATCAATTTGAATATCAATGAAATAATCACCAATAGTGCACTTATAAGCATGGGTCGGAAGCCGGGTGAATATAGCTACCTGGATCCCATTGAAGACGCAAATATTTTTCAGTCCACAAACGATGTGATCCCCACTGCACTTACTGTGGCAGCCATGCAGTTACTCAACAGGCTGGAAGAGGCCATTAACAAAACCCGGTTTTCATTTGAGCAGCTGGAAACCAGGTACCGGAATACGCTGCGGCTGGGATATACACAGATGCAGGAGGCTGTTCCCTCCACCTATGGACAACTATTCAGTTCTTACAGTGACGCATTATCGCGCGACTGGTGGAGGGTCTCCAAAGGGTTGGAACGGATCAAAGTGGTCAACCTGGGAGGTGGTGCCATTGGTACCGGGATCTCAATTCCGCGCTTCTTTATTATGGAAGTGGTCCCCACGCTTAAGAAACTCACCTCTCTTCCGGTCACCCAGGGAGAGAACCTGGTGGATGCCACCTGCAACCTGGATCGCTGGGTGGAAGTGCATGCCATTCTGAAAGCCCATGC
>JAOZUK010000669.1 GCA_029938715.1 Bacteroidales bacterium
CGAAACCTGAGTCCTCTCAGCTGGAAAACCTGACCCTTTCACTGGAACTGCAAAGGACTAAAATTCCCCTGGCGGGTTGGCTTAGCCTGCTACTTCTCACATGTATGGTTTGTTTGTACTTAATAGTGAATTCTTAATTATTCCTTAATAGTCTTAAGTATATAGTTTCCTTGATCTGTTCTAATGCGAATCAGGTAAACCCCTTTGGGAAGGTTACCTAACTCCAGGCTATTTCCGGAGAACTTTCTAGTATGGAGGTAAGTTTGTCCGGAAAGGCCAGTCACTGTAATTTCCTGGACCATGGATTCTGATTCGATATTCAGAATATCCCTGAATGGATTGGGATAGACAGAAATGCCCGAATGGTTGATTGATATTTCTTCTGGGACGTTGGTCGCTCCGTTGCAAATAATTGAGTTTAAAAATGCAGCCGATTCATCAAGCACTTTGTTTTTGGTACTGTCATTGAAAAAATAGGAGACATGCCCGGTGCTATTCAAAACCAGAAAAAGCTGGTTGGTCACATTCATTTGATCGGCAACTGTTTTCATTGCACAACTGCCATAAAAATAGAGAGGGAATGGTATCAAATTGGTGGTGTTGTAATTGCAGGGAACCGTTGGATCCTGATCATCATGTGCACTGTATACCGGCACATCATCGCTATCTATCCAGTGGCTTCGTATAAGAGCTCCCGAATAATTCAGTACGCCATCCACTTCTGATGAATATTGAGTATTGTCGCTGCTGTTGCCCTCAAATCCTCCATGTTTATCAATGATGGTTTGAATGTATTCAGGAACTTGATCCAGGGTGTCCAAGAATCCCAGATGATTTGCCATAATAGCACCAGCCGACACTCCGGCAACAAATATATGATCTGTGGATATTAAGTAATCCTTTGAGTTACTGGCATCTTCCCTGAAATATCTAACGGCAGCCTTCATGTCATTAATTGCCATAAAAACAGCCTCTGATATGCCCATAGAATCCAGAACCAGGATATCCAACAGGCGATATTCAATGTTGGCACAGACATATCCTCTTTTCGCAAAATCCATACATAACTCGGCGGTTTGTGATCGATCTCCACCAACAAATGCCCCTCCATGGGCCATAATTACCAGTGGCCGCTCATCAATACTATCTCCGGCCGGCTCATAAAAATCCAGCAATAAGGGTTGGGACTTTCCACCCAGGGTTGTGGCCTGGCCATACTTCAAGTCTTTTATAACATTTACCTCGGTAAAAACATGGTCATCAAAGCGACCCCCACTGCAATCGAGCTGCTGAGCTTCCATGGGTAAAGGCAACAGGAAAAACGCATATAAAAATGCATTCATCTTATTCATCAGACTCGGCTTTAATGGGACTCAGGATTCTGGATGCTTCTCCAAGCTTAAGGGAATAGAATACTGTCCTTCGGTTTTGAGTGGGTTTCGCATTGGAGTCTGAATCTGCATAAACAGGAAATTCGTTGACCAGAACTCCATCTTTAATGCGGAATATATTGTGACCTCTGTAGCCCATAAAAAATGTGGCCACATCACCAGGCAGCTGCCTGGGTTCAGGGATATAAATCTCTGAAACACTTTTGTCTCTGTTGGATGCAAATCCATAGATGCCGC
>JAOZUK010000242.1 GCA_029938715.1 Bacteroidales bacterium
GTGATCAGAATTTAAGGGCTTCAAAGGCATCTCTAGCTTACTTTGCCTGGGTTTTCATTGTTACTTGCGCGCTGCTCAAATGCGCGTTTCTTACCTCTGCAGTTATCTTAGTGATCTCATCCAGGACCTCATCGCTCATGAATAATTGAGAGGTTTCAGGCTGGACCAACTCCAGCATTCCATCCTTCTCGACGGTCTCTGGGTCTCCTACTTCATAGTTAATCTTCACCCCGTCGTATATGCCCATGATACTTTCCAGTTCGGTGATGTAGTTCTGAACCTGGGTTTCGCTATTGTAGAAGTTCAGGACCAGTAGCAGGTCGTTGAGGATCAGTTTTTGGTCAACAATCATAGCTTTTAAATGCTCGCTATCGTTCCTGATAGCTGCCTGGGTGGCTAAGTAAAGGCCTTCGATCCATGCGCCGGTAATCATCAGTGCGCCTTGGTCGCCGCGGTCAGATTCTCTCAGGGAATTGCCCATATAGTTAAAACTGTTGATGGAGATATACAATAGAGAATCTATACTTGAGCTGGTGGCCAGCCGTTTTACTGTAACTAAATCAAAGAATTGGCCAATGTGTAGTTCGGTGGTCAGATGATCGATACTTGTTAAAAACCTCTCTGCTATACCCGTATTCTCATACAGGTTAATGTAACCGAGGTCGGTATAAAGCATCCCCAGGCGATAGGCCATTTCAAGCGGATTGGTATTGGTTGAAAGGTTCTCAGGATTGGGAAGGTTTGAGGCAGAAAATGGAATATTAAGGGAACTGATCAGGACTGCTGCTTCCATGGGTGATGCTAGGTTCTCAATTATATCCATCATGGTTTCGGGGGAAATCTGAATCTTCGCGATTTCGACTTCATCAAGATTTAGATTCAGGTTTTCAGAGGAACGCTGACCGCATGCTGCCAGAAGTAAAGTTATGGTAAGCAGAAGGATTGAATTTTTTGTCATGGTTTAGTTCTTAGTGGCAGTTCAAACAGTGGATGTCAAGGAAACATTTTGAAGGCCGCTTTGTTGAAGCACTCATTACTTATCTTGATATGGTTGAGGTGAAAATAAAGAAGGAGGTCTCCTCATCAATTCTCACGAAACTGTAATCCAGTGGATTTCCTGTCTTTCTCTTGATATCAATAAATCCCAGTCCGGCACCTCCCTCGGGCGATAGGATCCCCTCCCTCATCTGTTTCTTATAGAGATCATCCAGTGAATCGGAATCAATGTTATTCAGTTTTCCAAGGAACATGGATAAATCTTCGACGTGGTTATTTTCGATAATATTGCCGGTGGTGACCTGAAATCTTTCATGGTTTTTTGCCACAAGTACCAATCCCATGCCAGGGTAGGGATGCCCCCTGTATTCATAGGCTTCGGCGTGACGGTTAATATTTCGCAACGATTCCACCATCACATGGTATACCCGCCTGAGGACTTTATCATTCTCCACATCATCCAGTTGTTCTTCCACAAGACTGGTGAGTGCCTTCATCACCTGGTGGGTGATCTGTCCTTCGAATACAAGAATTATATCCTTAATATTAAGGTTCTTATATCGCTCGTAGATATAATTTATAAAGCCTTTGCTTTCGCCGGAATAGCTCATATCAGCTATAAATATATGGATTATAAGCCAAAGTAGTGGCATGGGATTTCAACCCCGGGAAGGGGCGGTTCTCTCTTTTGGGATAAAGCCTTTAAGTAGATCAGGGTTGGGCCTTGAAATAGAAAGGATCCTTCCTGATAAAACGTTTGGAATAGGGTCCCATTATGGTTTCATGTACGCCCAATATCAGTGATCCATTTTCGTTCAGGCTGTTATAGAAAAGGTCAAACACCCTGTTCTGCAAGTCTGGATTAAAATAGATGATCACATTCCTGCACACAATCAGATCGAAGCTGACCCGAAAGAGGTTGGGATCTTTCACCAGGTCCAGTTTCTTATACACCGGTTTGGAACTTAGGTAGTTCTTCATCTGAATCAGATCCTTGGTTTCATCGATTTGAAAGTATTTTTTCCAGTGTTTTCTGTGATTCCATGAGTGGGCTCCTGAACCATTCAGAATCACACGGTCGAAATTTTCGAGGTAACTCTGATTAAAAAGATACTTGTAGCTTCCTTGCCGGGCTTTATCCAGTACATCGGGATTAAGATCACTGCCATAAATTTCACTTTTTTCCAGAATGCCTTCACTATCGAGCAGCATCATCATGGAATAGACCTCTTGTCCGGTGGAACAACCCGGATGCCAGATCCTGATGGTGGATTTATTCTTTAGGGTTGGAAGCAGGGTAGATTTAATCTTTTTCCAGATCTCGGGATCCCTGAATAACTCAGTGGTGTGAACCGTAAGCTTTTTAACGATACCCTCCAGGAACACGGGATCGTTTTTCATTCGTTCCGTAATCACTTCCATCTCCACTTCCAATTCCAGGAGGATCCTGGTTAATCTCCGCCTGAGAGAGGTATGGGAATATTGTGAAAAATCATATTCAGAATGGTCACGAACAGTTTCCTGAAAGAGCTGTATATCCTTTCCTACAACCTGCATAGGGTAAATCTAACGAATTAATAATTACCTTCAAATTTGGATAAAATCCTTTTGTGTTTAACTTTGAGATACACAAATCCAAAGTATGACCTTCGGTATACTGATATTCCCCGGGGCCCATGGCGATGCAGAACTCACAACTGTTCTGACGGAGGTGTATGGAAAGAAAGTAAAAGCGATCTGGAACCGGGAGACAGATCTGAGCGGAATCGATGTATTATTTATCCCCGGAGGCTTTCCATGTAAGGGATCCTCCAATTCATCAAAATGCATAAAAGATTCTCCTGTAATTGATTCTATGATAGACTTTGCAGAACGAGGAAAGATTCTGATCGGGATAGGAAATGGATTCAGGGTGTTATGCGAGACTGGACTGGTACCCGGAAAGCTTCGCATGAATCTCACTCAGCGATTTATTTGCCGGAACACTTTTATTAAACCAGACAACGATTATACAGCCATTACCCATAAGCTTTCCAATGACCGGGCCTACCAAATTCCAATCGCCACCGGGTACGGAAGGTATACAGCCAAGGAGGAGACCCTGATTCAGATGCGTCACCAGGAGCAGATTCTGTTCCGGTATTGCGATGAACATGCCCGCATATCAGAGGAGATCAATGTGACAGGAGCTGTTGACAACATCGCAGGGGTGTGTAACGATCGAAAGAATGTTTTCGGGATTATACCACAACCAGAGCGAGCTGTATTCCCCCATGGGAAGAATACCGATGGAAAATTTATTTTCGATTCGCTGATGGAATACATTTAGCCTTCTTCACCCGGAGATTCCGTGAGGCTAAATCTGTTCATTCCCTCTATAAATTTCATCTTTACCACATCAAATCTCACCAGTTTGGTCATCAACTCTATCAGTTCTTTCCGTCGATAACCGGTATCACGCTGAATTTTTGAGAGTGAAACCCAGGGTTCCTGTTGCAGGTACCCCAGAAGGATCTCTTCTTTACGGGTGTACTCCAGTAACCTTCCAAGCGCTTTTCCTTCCTCTTTCCATACTTGCAATTGAACGACTCCTGCCAGGGCATTTTGATCCGATACCCGAATGTATGCTATCCAACGGTTCTCCTCGTCGCGGGCATATACGGGTTTCACATCCACAGGGGGAATGTAGATTTCAAGTACATGTTTGCCTTCGATGGAGATATTTCGACTTTTGAACCTCACTTCCGGCTTACTATAGAGTGTGGCAGCCGAATCAACCATATAGTACTCTTCGTCGGATCGTATGCCCCTGATGCGTCCATTGTCCTTCACTCCAATCAGGAGCCGGCCTCCATCGGTATTGGAAAATGCAGAGAGGGTCCGGGCAATTTTCCGGGCATCGTTGATCTCAAATTTAAAATCAAGCTGCTGGTGCTCACCCTCAGCAATGAGTCCCCTCAGGTATTTCTGCTCTGCTGATTCCATCTTTTGCAAAAATACAAGTTCCCATGCTAACCGGTAGTTTTTTTATATCCTAATTACAAATTTAAGTGGAGTGGTAGCGCAGGCTAATCATTATACCAGGGGAGGAGGCTGGGCGGATCACTTTTAACCGGCCTTGGGGGAATAGGATTGAGGGGAATTCCATTAAGGACCTTTTCATAGAGTGGCAGAAAATTTTGAGCCATGTGATTGGAAGCGAAGTTGTCGCATATGTATTCATGGCATTTTCTCCGGTCGTAATCATCTATCCTCTTCAGAGCATTTACCAGTTCGGATTTTTTATTGCTCAGGAATCCAAACTCAGATGTGACGATCTCCGGAAGGGCGCCATAAGGGGTACCAAATACTGGACAACCGAAATAGAGGCTTTCCAGCACAGCCAGCCCCATGGGCTCGTTCCAGATCACAGGGAAAAGGAGGGCCTGGGAGCCATTGATCAACCTGTTTTTTTTCTCCCCGCCAACCATGCCTTCAAACCTGACATTCGAATCAAGGGTGATGCGGACACCCATCTTCAGGTTGATGCGATGGCCGCCCAACACATGCAGGGGCAATCCCCTCTCCCCTGCAATTTGAATGCAACCCTTGAGGTTCTTCACCTTCCAGGCAGCTTTGCCTAAAAAATGCAGGTAGTTGCGCTGGATGTCAAAACGGGGCTTCCCATACTCTTCCAGTCCCAGCCCGTTATTCACATACACTTTGCTTCCGTAACGGGAAGCATGATTCTTTGAAAGAAAGGTGGTATTGATATCAAATTCCCGGTCCTGTCCCGAATTGCCATGTAAGGTAATCATGTAAGGTTTTGGCAGCGGCTCCCAAATGGGAATGTGTGAATGGACCATGTCCACCTCATGGGGTATCTGAGTGGCCAGGGGACGTTTTGGATCAAATGGGATTACACGGGCAAAATCGCTGCTGGATCCCTCCCCCACCAGAAAGGTAATGCGATGACCCATTCGGGCCAGCTCCTTTCCCAGGTACCAGACCACCCTGCTTGTTCCCCCATATTTTGGGGAGGGAATTTTCCCGTTGTAGACCAGCAAGATACTTAGAGATCTCATAGTCAATTCTTTGCATTGATACGTGAGATCACCGACAGAAAGAGAGGGATATCGTTTGAACCTGCTGTGGAAAGGCGTTCTATGATGCGATGGAAAAGTGGACTTCCTTCCAGGATACCTGCATTCATTAAAAGCTGTTTTGTCTGGTATTTGAGCTCACCCCAACCTTCTCCCGATTTGGAGAGCGTCTGACCTGGTTTTTCAAGCTGGTTCAGGGGAGATAGCTCATAAGCGGCTATCATCACCGATTGGGCCAGGTTAAGGGAGGGATAATGCCCGGCCATGGGAATGCTCATGGCCATATCTGATTTCAGAATCAGTTCATTGGGTAATCCGCTCTCTTCTGTTCCAAAGAGGATCCCGACCTTTTGGAGACGATCTGTCTTATTCTCCAGGAAGTCGCGAAATTGCCTGCTGGAGTGATAGTCGTGTTTGGCAGTCCGTTTTTTGGCAGTGGTGCAAATGACCAGGTCAAGACCGGCTACAGCACTTTCAAAGTCATCAAATACGGAAGCTGAACGGAGTACTTCATGGGAGCCATGGGCCAGCATCAACGCTTTTTCAGAGAGGTGATCGCAGGGTTTAATTAACCTCAGGTGACTGAATCCCATGGTTTTAATGGCGCGGGCTGCTGCTCCCACATTACCTGGCACCGAAGGCTTGTATAGAATGAAATGGATCTCCAATTGGACTGATTTTACAGGCAATATACCTATTTTTTGA
>JAOZUK010000076.1 GCA_029938715.1 Bacteroidales bacterium
GTCTTGATTGTATTGGGGCTATAACGTTTTCGTATGAGTTTTTCTAAATACTCCGGAGGCAATTCGACTTTGGGTCTCCGGTGGTTTTCTTCAAATCTCTTTATGGGATCCTCCTCCTCAGGTAAAGATTCAATATCACGCGTCGTTGTATAATCCCCCTGATCAAAAGCCTCCAGAGCAGAATAATCAATATAAGCGTGATTTTCAAGTTTCTCGATGAAAATGGATAGATCGAATTGTTGTTTAGAGATATACCAGTAGCGGAATTCCGGGCTCCATCTTCTGCCAGGTAGAGATTTGATTATCTCCTTAATCTCAATATTGAACCTGAAGTATACCTTAACCACCAGAACGTGATTAAGGTATCCTGGAACTAACTTAATGCGTGCTTTTTCCATGTGAATGAGGGCATTATATAGAGTGCTTCGGATCGATTCGAGTTACACTATTCTTTCGATCAGACTTTTCTATATATGTCCTCAAGAGGAAATTATCGTTTATCCATCCTGAAAATTAGAAAGTTCACCAAGGCTGATGGTTTTGAGGATGGTCGTTACAAAACAACAATCCCGAAATTATGAAAATTCCGGGATTGCAGTATTGAAATATATAAATGTTGTTACTCGATGGTACAGTTACCGTACTTGGTAATCAACTTCATGCTGGATTTGGCACTGCTTCCGACAGTTCCCCATACACGCACGTAGTTATTCTCTTTGGTCTTGCTCAATCTCTCACCTGAGTCAATGTTCACATTACCATACTTGGCCTCCCCTTCAAACTTGTAGGAAGCACCGGCTTCTACATCAATATAGATATTTCCATACGCCAGAGAAGCTTCAACCTCCTCAAAATCCTTGGAGAGTTTAAATATCTTGGCATTGGTATAGGCGGAGTGAAGGTTGAGGTTGTTGTTCAGAACCTCGAATTTCAGTCCCGAATACCTTAATTCGGCCACAAAACTATCAATCTCATCGATGTAGTACTTGTCATAGGCCCCCTTGGTAATAATACCGCCTGCTTTCTCACCAATCAGTTTGGAGTATTTACTCTCCACAAACAGCATCCTGGAAGAATTGATCTCCAGATCCGAATAGGAGAGCTCTACCTCCACCCAGCCAGCTTCATCTACCTCGGCGTTGGAATAGGCCAGGTCGATCATATTGTATGGCTTTTCATTTCCCCTGCTTAGCGATCCGGCCTTAAGGTTGCTGTATTTAAGGTCCAGCAAGACCAATCCCGACACCTCCTGGATAAATAGATCTCCATAGGAATTCTCCATATCCAGATTGATGTATTTGGGAGCTTTAATGGTTATGTTGATCTCTACCTTGACATTTCTTGACCACCCATTGTCCATTTTAGTCTCAAGGAAAACGGTATTACCCGACTTATTGATTTGTACCTCTATCTTTTCCAACATCTCACGTGCCTTGTTATCGGAAGAGGCATCCACCTCAACTTCAACAAAGATATCCACCACATCCTTCTCCCAGGTCAATAGTTCAATATCCGAATACTTCGTTTCAGTTGAAAGGGTAACCCCCTTACTGATATCGTAGGTTTCGGAGTAGGTCTTTTGCGCATCCTGGGCAGAAAGAGAAAAGGTTGCAGCATTAATCAGGAGCAGTGACAGGAGCAAACTTTTCGGTTCAAACACTTTCATTTTCATTTTTTTTAGATGTTTCTTTTTTAACTTGATTCAATTGTATAATAATCTGGTCCATTACTTCCAGCTTTATCTGATAATGTCGAATTAACACATTAATAACCTGATCATCATCAGGATTAGTTTCAAGATCATTCATCAATTGCCGATGGTAAACCTCCAGGTCTTTCAACTCATTCAGAAGAACAGCTTTCTCCTCTGAATTCTCAAAATCAAATTCCTTGATCTGGTCATACCGGGCATTGACCTGTGAAGTGTAATACATATCTGCCTCCAACATGGCTGCGGGGACTTCATGCTCTGCCATCTTCTCTCCGCTTCTGTTCTGTCTCATCAGCACGATGGCCGAAGTAAGGATAATGGCGATTGATGCTGCGATTTGCAGTCCATGCCTGAAATTGAATTTTCGAACAGGTACCGAATCAATGTCACGCCCGAGCTTCTGAAGAAACCGCTCTTCGTGCCCTTCACGGGGAGAGTCAGAATCGATCAGCAGACGCTGTTCTTTGATATGTTTTTCAAGGTCAATCATGGTCCTCTTTCATTTTTTTCATTAGCTCAATTAACTTCTTTTTAGCCCTGTGGTACTGCGTTCTGGAGGTGGCATTGGAGATATTAAGAATCCCCGAGACCTCTTCGTGATCGTAGCCTTCCAGAAGAATAAGAGAGAGTACAATTCGATACCCCTCCGGAAGAGCCAGAATGGCCTTTCTGATGAACTCTGCTTTATAGGCAACTTCAATGGTGCCTGCGTGTTCGTCTTCTGGCTCTTCTATCTCTCCTACTTCATCAATGGAGATTTGTTCCTTTTTTAACCTGAGAAAATCGAGTGCTTTATTTACAACTATCCTCTTTAGCCAGGCCCCGAAACTCACCTCTCCACGGTAGCTTTTCAGTTTTGCAAATGCTTTTAAGAACGCCTCCTGCATGACATCTTCCGCATCATCAGGATCCCTGACTATCCTCAGGGTTGTGTTATACATCGCTGCATTGTACAGCCTGTAGATTTCAAATTGAGCTTTTTGATCTCCCCGCTTACAGGCCTCTATGAGCTTCAAATGTTTTGGACTGTAAGTTTCAGATCTCTCTTTATCTGCCACAATGACGAAAGATTAAATAGAATGTTGCACGAAAGATATGAAAATACATTAAATTGGAATTACATGAGTTGGATCCGTTTGTTTAAAAGCACGCATTATATCCTACTGCCCACACTTGCAATGAGCCTTATTTTAGCATGTGGGAGGCTACCCAATCCCAAATTCTCCTACTTGCCCAGGGAGAATACGGAGGCCGGGGATTCCATCTGGTTTACCAACCAATCAAGGGCTGGGGATCATTTTGCCTGGGATTTTGGCGATGGGAATACCTCCGTTGAAGATGATCCCAAACATGTCTATTTCACACCGGGAGTTTATGAGGTCATATTAACAGCAACAAATGATGTAGGGGAAGGCTCTTTCAGCGAGCTTATCCCTGTGAATGATCCGACGGTATTAGGCTTTGTAGCCTCAGACAGTTCGGGAATCATACAGCTTAAGGACGCAGAAATATGGGTTTATGCCGATTTGGAGGACCTGGACAACCAATATAATTCGCACTTTCATGGAATAACCGATAGCCTGGGGATTCTATTCTTTCACAATGTGGAACCCAGGGTTTATTATGTGCAGGTCATCCGACAGGAAGAGAAAGGCCGGTGGGTTTACAGGGGCTTCACATCTGCATTGAATCAAAATAAGGTAAACCGCTTTACGGTCCCTTGCATATGGATCGAAGGGGAGTAATCCTGGTTTACTAACTGGTGTTTACCTTCCGCACCACATCCATAACCGTACCATCCACCCACTTAATGGCAGCCACCACCCTCTCCTCCAGGGCCGGAGGATCAGGAAGTCCGCAGATACGATCTGCTTCTGCTTTTAGCTCCTCGATGGATTTAATGGGCAGATTGCTATGTTTAGTCCGTTCCAAAAGGTCTGTTCTCAGGGGATTAATGGCAATTCCACGTTCGGTGACAATCACATCGATTAACTCTCCCGGTCCGCATAGCGTGGTCACTTTCTCCTTAACCACGGGTACACGGTCCCTGAAGAGAGGGATGGGTAGTATCACGGTTTTGGAGAACAGACAGTTTTGCCATCCGCCAATTCCATGCAAAAGATACCCATCTGAGTGAGTCACCACATTGGCATTAAAATCCAGGTCCACTTCTGTGGCTCCCAGAATAACCACATCCACCAGTCCCGCAAAGTTCCCTTTCCCGTGATAATTGTAACTGGTAAACGGACTGGACCAGACATGATTGGGATTTTCAACCATGGATCTCACTCCCTCCAGATCGAAGGTCTGGCCGTCAAGTATATAGTCCACCAATCCCTCCTCCAGCATGGCAACCAGGTATTTGTTGCTCCCACCTCTTGCAAAACGGGCGTGGATTCCCTTTTCAATCATGATTTTTCTAAAGTATTCACCTACAGCCAGTGAAGTTCCGCCAGCACCAGACTGAAAACTGAATCCATCTCTAATGATCCCGGCTGCATCGCAGAATCTGGCTGTCAACTCAGCCAGTAACAACCGATCGGGGGATTTGGTGATCTGGGTGGTGCCTGAGATAATTTTTGATGGCTCACCCAGTTTCTCTACCTCCACCACATAATCCACATGGTTGCCCTGGATTTGCCAGGGTATGCAGGGGAATTGGACCAGGTTATCGGTGGCAATAATCACCTTTTCGGCATACTGGGAATCTCCCAATGCAAAACCGAGCAATCCACATGCCGAATCACCTAAAAGACCATTAGAGTTTCCAAAGAAATCAGCAGTCGGGGCACCGATTACTGCTATATCGATCTTGACCTCACCGTCCTGTATGGACTGATATCGTCCACCATGCGACCTGAGTACACCCATACCTTTCATACCCCCTTCCGAAACAAATCTCCCCAGGGGTCCGTTCATGCTCCCCTCAATGCGCTCTATGGTCCCATCTTCCAGATATTGAATCAGATGCTCGTGGCAAGGAAAAGAGGCGGACGGGAACCATCTTAATCCCTTCACCCCCATTTCATGAGCAACATCAAAAAGGTAATTTGCCAGGTAGTCGCCATTTCTAAAATGGTGATGGGTGGAGATGGTCATCCCATCCTTCAAACCTGCATTCTCCAGGGCCTCCCTAAGGTTTTTTACCAGTTTGTTGCCATCTGCCGGATAGTTGCTGCAGCTGGAAATGGATGGGGCATGCCTGGTACCCCTGGGGGTATACTTTCCCACACCCTGAAAAGGAGTAGCTGATTCTCCATTGATCTCCGTGACCACTTCACGTCCGGCTGCATTGATGGAATACTTCATAAGAAATGCGCTTTTATTATAAATTTTTTCTCGTTCTCAATCCAAGACTGTATGCCAGGTCGAGTGTCTTTTGGGCTCGTTTTACCACAGGTGGATCGATCATTTTTGATCCCAGTGAGATCACACCAAGTCCTTTAGATTCAGCCCTATTAAATGCCTTTACGATCCTTTCTGCAATTTCTATCTCATTCTCCCCCGGAGCAAATCCCTCATGGATCACGGGTACCTGTCGGGGGTGTATACAACCCATCCCTTCAAATCCCAGTGATTTTGAGCGGATCACATTTTCTTTCAGTCCTTCCATGTTGGCCACATCGGAATAGACCGAATCAATGGGTTGTATTCCTGCGGCTTTACATGCATTTACCAACCGGGCACGTGCATAGAGCGACTCCTCTCCCCCTTCTGTCCGCATCACGCCCAGATCGGCTGTATAATCCTCCAGACCAATGGCCATGGCTACTATCAGATCCGAGGCGCTGGCAATTTCAAAAGCGTTTTCCACACCCAGACAGCTTTCCACTATGGGCATCAGGAAAATCTGGCGCTTCTGGTTCACTTCTTTTAAGATTTTACTAATTCTCTCCTCCACCTGCTTTACCTGCGAGCCATACTCACATTTGGGAATGAGAATCAGGTGCACCTGGTGGGGTATCACCTCATTCAGATCATCCAATCCATCAGGCAACTGGTTGATCCTGACCATGCGTTCTGCTCCATAGAAGTCTACCTGAAGCAGTGCATTTCTTACCAGCAAGCGGGCTTCGCTCTTCTTAGGAGGAGCGACCGAATCCTCCAGGTCCAGTATAATTCCATTGGGTTGATGAATCCCGGCGTTTAACATCATGCTGGGTGAATTGCCCGGCAAGTAAAGCCTTGAAAATCTGAATTGCTCCTTATTGGTTTCATACCTGTTCTGCTCTATTAGATCAGGAGTCCAGGTCAAATCCGAAGTTTTCAGCCTTTTTACGGCAGCCTCCACCCGGGCCCCAATCACAAAAGGCAATGCTCCCGAATCCTCAATATCCAGGGAAGCATGCTTTACCTCCAGGGCATTCAATATTTCTTCAACCTGCTGTTTGATCTGTCTCCCAAACATGCCTGCAACCTTGCTTTTCAACTGAAGGTCAATCCCTCCACTGTTAGTTAGCTGAAGGGTCACAAAACAATCGGAGCGAATGCGTTCTCCCCTGTTTCCGGCTGTTGCTATTTTTTCCATTTCACTGGATTTAGTTGAATTAATGACGTCTACAAAAGAAAACTTAAGAGGATCCCCGCTGCTACTGCCGAACCAATCACACCAGCCACATTGGGTGCCATGGCATGCATCAGAAGGTGATTGGTCGGATCTTCTTTCAATCCTACACTTTGCACCACCCTGGCACTGTCCGGAACCGCTGATACACCTGCAGCACCAATAAGTGGATTGATTTTTTCATCGCCTTTCAGAAAAAGGTTCATCACCTTGGCGAAGATAACTCCTCCTGCAGTGGCCACCATAAAAGAGAGTGCTCCCAATCCAAAAATTACCAGCGAATCGGTAGTTAAAAACCGGTCGGCCTGGGTGGATGCTCCAACGGTCAAACCCAACATGATGGTCACTATATCGATTAGACTGTTGCGCGAAGTATCGGCCAGCCTTTTAGTCACGCCTGACTCTTTCAGCAGATTGCCAAAAAACAGCATCCCCAGCAGGGGGAGCGAGTTAGGTGAGATAAATGTGGTCACCAGCATTCCAATCAATGGGAATAGGATCTTCTCAAGCCTTGAAACTGCCCGTGGAGGCTTCATGCGAATCAATCGCTCCTTTCGCGTAGTAAGTAAACGCATGATGGGTGGCTGTATAACCGGAACCAATGCCATATAGGAGTATGCTGCAATGGCTATGGGACCTATGAGGTTTTTTACATAGATGGGGTCGCCATTGGCGGCTGTCCCAATGATATTCACCCCATTGGCCAGTCGAGATGAAAGAAAGATGGCCGTTGGACCGTCTGCCCCTCCGATTATTCCAATGGCCCCTGCCTCCTGTGCGTGAAATCCAAGCGCCAGTGCACCCAGGAATGTAAGGAAGATCCCTACCTGTGCCGCTGCTCCCAGCAACATCAACCGGGGTTTACTGATCAGGGATGAAAAATCGGTCATGGCCCCGATTCCCAGGAAAATCAAAGGTGGATATACTCCCTTAAGCACACCGAAATAGAGGTAATTCAGTACGCTGCCTTCCTGATATATACCAATCTGCATGTTGAGGTTATCTGCCTGGAAAAAGGGAATATTCCCAAATATGATCCCCATTCCGATGGGTACCAGTAGTAGCGGTTCATAATCATATTTAATGGCCAGGAAAATAAAAAACAGTCCCACACCAATCATAATCAGGTGACCCGCCGAGGCATTTCTGAAACCCGAATACCTGATAAACTTTCGCAAGCCTTCACCTGCCAGGCTAAATGCATTCTCACCATTATCAACCGATTCAATATCGGGTATCTCTGTTGTATTCTGAACAGGAGACTCATGGGAAGTGGTTCCGGAAACTGAGTTTGGAAATGCAATCCACCTGGCCAGAAGAATGATCAGAAAAACACCAAGGAGTGTGATGGCCCTTTTCATATCAGACAATTTCAATCAGTACGTCACCCTGCAATACGGTACTGCCTTCACTGACACGTAACTTCTCAACCACACCTGCCCTGTCGGAAAGAACCCGATTCTCCATCTTCATGGCCTCCATGATCAGCAACAGCTGTCCCTTCTCCACAATATCCCCCTTACTTACTTTGAGGTTCTGGATGCTTCCTGGTAAGGGAGCAAGAATGGGATAGGATGAGCCTCCCGCCTTTTTATGTATGGATGGTCTGGGAGGCTCCTTGATGGCGGGCCTGACGATGGTGGGGGTTTTGGATTGCTTCACCTTGCGGTGAATCTCCACATCATAAGCAGTTCCGTTTACCTCGAGATGGGCCAGGTTACCTTCTATCCCATGTACATCCACCGCGTATTCGTTGCCATGTATGGTAAACTTGAATTTTTTCATGATCCCTAATTTATAATCTGTTAAACTGATTTCTTACCGCATAGATCTTTGAGCTCCATGGGGAGTAAGCCCTGGAGATCTGTTTGATGGTAATCACTCCACTCTCCTCATCGTGAATCTCATCCAGGTAGAGGTGCAGAGCCATGGAGATGGCCGCAATCTCCTCTCCCGAGATACCTTTTCCTTCCTGGGGTAAGGGATGCTTTCCCTGACGGATTCGGATTTTTGTTTTCCCGAGGGAGATAAGCTTGGGAGTCAGATTAAATATCCAAAACAGTGAAATCAGAGCTGTAAAGACAATCAGATACCCGGAAACGGCAATCACCAGAGATTCCAGGTTAATGTTGCTGCTGAGCAGGATAAGATTTGGTGTCATTACAATGGAATGTTGTTATGTTTTTTGGGTGGAATCATATCTTTCTTTGATGCCAGGGTCTGCAATCCCCGGATGATCCTGAAACGGGTGTTGCGGGGTTCTATCACATCGTCGATATAACCGTACCTGGCAGCCTCATAGGGATTGGCAAACTTCTCTTTATACTCTCTCTCTTTATCCGCGATGAATTTTACAATGGCTTCTCTCTCTTCTATGGTTTTCAAGGTTTTACCCTCCAGAATCTCGATGGCCCCTTTAGGTCCCATTACGGCAATTTCGGCAGTGGGCCAGGCATAATTCAAATCCCCCCTCAGCTGTTTTGAACTCATAACAACGTGAGCCCCGCCGTAAGATTTTCTCAGGGTGATGGTAATTTTGGGAACCGTGGCCTCTCCATATGCAAACATTAGCTTAGCTCCTTGAAGAATGATCCCTCCATGTTCCTGGGCACTGCCCGGAAGAAAACCTGGGACATCAACCAGAGTCACAATGGGCAGGTTGAAGCAATCACAGAAACGTACAAACCGGGCTGCCTTCCGGGAGGCTTCAATATCAAGTACCCCAGCCATGTGACTGGGTTGGTTGGCTACCATTCCCACGGGGATCCCGTTAAATTTGGCAAATCCCACCACAATATTCATGGCATATTGCCTGTGGATCTCAAAAAATTCATTGTGGTCCACCATGGCAAAGATCACATCCTTTACATCGTAGGGCTCATTGGAATTGTCAGGGATCACTTCATTTAACAGATCCTCCAGCCTGTCGATGGGATCATTGCATTCACTAATGGGCGGATCCTCCACATTGTTTTGCGGCATATAGCTCAGGAGTTTTCGGATCATCAGCAATCCCTCCTCCTCGTCACTGGCTACCAGATGTGCCACCCCCGATTTGCTGGAATGCATCTGGGCCCCTCCTAAGGCTTCTGTGGAGATGGTCTCTCCTGTTACCTTCTTGGTTACCTTCGGACCAGTCACAAACATGTATGAAGTCAGATCACTCATAATGATAAAATCGGTGAGAGCCGGAGAATAGACCGCTCCTCCGGCACAGGGTCCGAAAATGGCGGAAATTTGCGGAATCACACCGGAAGCCAGGATGTTCCGTTCAAAAATCTCTGCATACCCGGCAAGGCTTCTTACCCCCTCCTGAATCCGGGCACCTCCGCTGTCGTTAATGCCAATGATGGGTACCCCCACTTTCATAGCCTGGTCCATGATCTTACAGATTTTGGCTGCATGGGTCTCAGAGAGCGATCCCCCAAAAACA
Source organism: Bacteroidales bacterium (assembly GCA_029938715.1). GTDB lineage: Bacteria > Bacteroidota > Bacteroidia > Bacteroidales. The sequence continues at coordinate 9,709 of JAOZUK010000076.1, forward strand.
GTAAAATCCTGCGCATATACATAGACCACCCGACCATCGATGGTCCCGTGACCGGTAATCACCCCGTCGGCAAGGTATTGCTGATCTTCCAGTCCAAAATCGTGAGACCGGTGTGTTACAAACATATCGAATTCCTCAAAACTCCCTTCATCCAATAAGATCTGAATCCTTTCCCGCGCAGTGTGCTTTCCTTTTGCGTGCTGGACTTCAACCCGCTTATCACCGCCCCCCTTTCGGGCACGTTCACGCAGATCGATGAGTTGTTTAATCTTATCCTGGCTATTCATTGCCACAGAATTCGGTGAGTACACCATATGTGGATTTGGGGTGCAAGAAACCTATCGTTAATCCCTCTGCTCCTCTTCTAGGAACCTGATCGATAAGCTTTATCCCTTCTTTCTCAGCATGTTTCAGAGAGTCTTCAACCCTGTCAACAGCAAATGCCAGGTGATGAATCCCGGGGCCCTTCTTTTCGATGTACTTTCCAATGGGACCTTCGGGGTCGGTACTTTCCAATAATTCAATCTTGGTATCCCCTACCCTGAAAAAAGCTGTTCTTACCTTCTGATCGGCTACCTCCTCAATGGCATAACACTCCAAACCCATCACATTTTCGTAATATGCTATGGATTCTTCCAGATTGGTTACAGCAATTCCAATGTGTTCAATATGCGTTGGTTTCATATGTAAGAATTAGTTTGAAATAAAATTAACTATTCCAAAGAGGTAATGGCATGATAATTATCAAACCATCCCGAAATAAACCTGTGTTGTGAAACAGCTATTGAATTATGGCATCGTAAACCACCTGCTGAACAGCGGTTCTCACATTCATATCGATGAGTAGGTTATTCCCCTGATTGGGATGCACCCTGTTGGAAAGAAAAACATAGACCAGGTCATAGGCAGGATCAACCCATGCCAGTGTGCCTGTAAAACCTGAATGTCCAAAGCTGAGGGATGAAGCATCATTACAGGCTGGTCCTTCGTCTGGTTCATCGGTAACGGGACGGTCAAACCCCAGTCCCCTGCGATTCTCCTGATCGCAATTGAAGCAGGAAGTATAGAGCGCAATTGTGGCTGAATCAATAAAGTTTTCAGATCCATAGCTACCGTCGTTCAGGAACATTTGCAACAGTTTTGCCAGATCATTGGCATTTCCGAAAAGCCCTGCGTTGCCCGAAATCCCTCCTAACATGGCTGCCCCCATGTCATGCACATGCCCATGAAGCAACTGTCGCCGGTAGAACATATCATTTTCAGTGGGCACGATCCGCTCCCGTGGAAATCTGCTTAATGGCTTATAGCCCAGAGTATGAGCCCCCAGTGGTTCATAAAAATTGTACCACACATAGGGATAGAGCATGGTATCGGTAGCAGCCTCTATGATCTGCTGAAACATATAGAAACCCAGACCACTGTACCGGTACTCGGTGGAGATCAATTCAGAATCGTAGATCCAGTGATAGATGGAATCTTTATAATGGGCACTCATAAAGAGGTCATCGGCCACTTCATATGGAAATTCTGGTGAATAGGTCTTCTGGTACACGCTGTCTACATAGGCCACATTCCTGTTGGCATAGGCCCCCTCTCCAATTTTATGAGAGTAGGTATGGGACCAACGGCTGCTAACCAGGTGTTGAGAAGTGTCCAGAGGCTCAATGGTTTTGTAATAAAATGGAATCCAGGAGATCATCCCCGACTGATGGGTAAGCACATCGCTTACCAGAAGTCCGGCTTTATTGGAAGAATCGGGAATGGATGGATAGGATCCCATTAGCGAGTCCTCATGGAATTTCCCCAGATCCCTGAGGCGCATAAGTGCGGTGGTAATGGATGCCACTTTGGTTACCGAAGCCAGATCATAAATGTCGGTCAGCTTTACCGATTTTCGATTGCGGTAGGTATGATATCCATAGGACTTATGCCAGACCACCTTTCCCCGACGAGCTACCAGCACCTGGCATCCTGGCATGGCTTTCTTTCGGATGGCCCTCATTATAATCTTATCCATTCTCTGGAGAGTATCGGAAATGAGTCCCACATCCATGGGTTCGGCATACCCGAGGCGATTGGCCTCCCCGGTGGAGAATCCTTCGCCGGCCGAGAGGATGCTGCCTGCGGATACGGGTAGCTTTCCTGAAAAGGAGACTCCTCCAAAGATCCCCTGTATGGCTTTTGATTGATTCAATGGATCGTCGCTATGAGAAAGGATCACCGCATCGAGGTTCCTAAAACCAGGGAACCTTGACAGGGAGTATGGAACTCCTGCCACATTCAGGATCAGCGACAGGGTCGGATCAAGCTGATCTATAAAATCAAGTGTTGAATCGCTGATCCCATATTTACGGGATGAACGACTGCTGGTACCATATACATTAATGATTACCGTATTGTATTTCTTCAGCTTAAGCAATAATTGTGATTTTTCCTCAGGAGCGGGCGAGCTACCCAGGCTGAAGTGGTCACCTTCAAGATACAGATCTGCTGTGCTGGCTGCAATTCCCAACTCACTTCCTATAGTCACAGTGGCCAACCTGATCCGCTCCAGATTTTTAAGCGGAATAAGGCTGTCCTGGTTTTTCACCAGTGTGAGCGAATTCTCCACCAGTTCGCGATAGAGCGTATGGTATACAGGAGCATTGAGATCTTCTATCAAAGAGTCGGTTCTGACCGGATTTATGTGGTTCAGTCCCACCCAGTACTTGGCCTGGAGTATCTTCTTACAACTCTCATCTATTTCCTGCTCTGATATATCCCCATTTTTCACCGCCCGTTTTATAAAATTGATCGCCTTACCCACATCAGATGGCATCAACAGAATATCGTTTCCAGCTTTTACCGCTTCCACTTCACGTTCACCCGGCTCGAAAAAGGTGCTGAGCCCCTTCATATTAAGGGCATCGGTGATGATCAATCCACGAAAATCCATCTTTTCCTTAAGTAATTCTGTAATGGCTGGTCGTGAGAGCGTAGTGGCACGGTTATCCCTGTCATCCAGCGCAGGAACCTGAAGATGAGCCACCATAATTCCGGTCAGTCCCCTTTTGATGGCTTCACTAAAGGGAAAGAGCTCGATGGAATCGAGTCTGCTCATCTCGTGGGGTATAACTGGAAGTGCATGATGAGAATCGGTATCGGTATCGCCATGGCCGGGAAAATGTTTGGCAGCCACCAGCAGTCCCCGATCCTGCATTCCCTCCATCATGGCTATTACCTTTTCAGATACATTCTTGCGATCCTCTCCAAAAGAGCGTGAGCCAATCACCGGATTGGAAGGATTGTTGTTAATATCGGCCACCGGTGCCAGGTTCATATGAATCCCCAACCTCCTGAACTGGTCGGCCATATCATTACCCAGGCGATAAAGCAGGCTGTTGTCTGAGATGGCTCCCAGGGTCATCATAGAGGGGTAGGTCATAGTGTTCTTCAGCCTCATTCCCAGTCCATTCTCACCGTCGATGGCCATAAGTAGAGGAACCTCTGACGCTTCCTGAAAACGGTTGGTGAGCCTGGCCTGCTCTATGGGCTCACCCTGAAAAAAGAGGATGCCTCCCACCTTGTGGCGTTTGATCTGCCGGAGGACCATCTTTTCGTGTTCAGGCCCCTGGTTAGAATATCCATAGACCATTATCATCTGAGCAATCCGACCTTCCAGTGAGAGTTCGTTCATCACCGAGTCAACCCACGCCTGGTCTGCCTCCAGAAAGGGAGGGTATTCAGGAAATGCCGGCTCAAAGGGAGGGGGTAATGTGTCATAACCGGGTCTGGAGAAACTGTAAATAAATATAATTACAGCCAGCACCGCTATTTCAAACACATTATTTCTCATGGATTGATCATCTTCTTATGTCCTTTATACTGCCTTTTACAAAATTTGGTTCTTGATTTCACCGGAAAATTTCCATTAATTGGTAAAAAAAAATAATTACCACCCTATGGAATGTAAAAAAGATCGAAACCTGGTCCATTGCAACTACAGTTACCCGTGCGGAAAAAAGGGAATCTGTTGCGACTGTATAGCCTCGCACAGAAGAGCTGGATAACTGCCTGCTAGCTACAATCCCAGCTTCACTGCAGTGGAGGATGGAACCGCCTCTTTATGGACCATAAAGAAGATGGTCTTTGCCCTCATGTATGCCTCCGAAATGTAGTGGTATCCTTGGTAGATATGGTTCCCGGTTCCCCATGAATTTTTCACCAGGTAATACTTGTTTCCAAACTGATCCCTGGCCACACCGGTGATGTGCATCAGATGATCGTCGGTGGTCTGGTAATTATCAAACATCTCCTGCCGGTTTTCCTGGGTGATCAGCCGCTCCTTTTTTGGTGTGGAGAAATCATAAAACAGTGCCTCCTGCTCCTTTTCCGAAAGTTCATCCCACCTGGCTCTCTCCAGTCCGCTCAGATCCTCAATCTCTTTGGATGGCATCAAAGCAATCCCACGCTTCCAGTCATAACTCTTCTCCCCCACATCAGCATCCCAACAAACTGTGTAGCCTTGATCGAGGGCCTGATCCAACAGATTCATCATTTCATCAAGAGGCACGTTACTTATGGCGCTCCACAACCAGTTATCGGGGATCTCTAAAATGAAATCCTGGTAAAAGGGATGATGCGTAAAAGAGCCAATGGCCACATAATCATCAGGTGTCAGTCCAGTTTTTTCCGCAAATGATTCAGGAGAGTAAGATGTTCCCTGGTATTCAAAATATTCTGGGACAGGTGCCAGATATGCATCCAGGATCCCATCAAAACCTTTTTTCCAGACCGGAGTGAGTGTTTTATTACGGTTTTTAATCACTTCATCCAGATATCCCCGGAGTACTCCGTCCATCTCACCGTGGACCGGAAGGGAATCGCCTGTAGTAAGCCCACTATAGACCTCGTTGGGAACCATCCCCGATACGTCCCATATATGGGTCACATCCATGGCCAGTCCGCCGTTACCAAAATTGGTTTTGCCATGCATTCGTACATACTTATCAGCCTTCATTTCATAGGCTTTGCGCACGAAATACATTTCGGACAGGTCAAACTCGCCCTTCCCGGTTCTGATTAATTCCGATTCGATAAAGCTGGCGGCAGCAAAACTCCAGCAGGTTCCTGTTCTGTGCTGGTCCTTTACAGATGTAGCTGGCAAGCTCTTCTCAATGGTAAACTCGTAAGCCGCTGGTTCCTGATTTTTCTCTTTCTTCTGTCCATACAGACCAGATCCTGTTACAGCTACAATAGCCAACACCACCGCAAGTTTGCGTTTTATAGTTTTCATTTTGTGAATTGATTTGAGAGTTTCAGGGTGAAAATAGTAAATAAAATTAAGGTAACAGAAACTGGGACGATTCATCAATCATTTTCGTAATTTGGTTCTTTGAGAAGTTCGATCCTCTTAACAAGATGGGAATCAGACCCCTTAAAAAGGATCTCGGGGAATATGAGAGAATCGTATTATGTGGCCCTGTCTGGATGGGGAAGTTTGTCCCACCGCTCCAAAGTTTCATGAAGAGGTATGGCCACCAGATCAATCACCTTGTTTTTGTCACCTGTTGCGGAAGCACCTTTAAAAACAAGGATGACAAGTTCCTTGGAGAATTAGCCAATTGATCAAGCGCTATATCCCATTTACATACTGTGCATGGGTAGTGGGAAAAATGCTTCGCTTTAATTCCTGATCAGCTTCGGGGATCGCATCTATTAGATTTTCAAAGAGTTGAACTAAGCCTTTTTTGTCCACCCCGGTTTTTGTAGTGGTACTTGTTTCCATCAAATCAATGAAGAAACTGGAAAACATCCCCGGCAGATCTTTGATGATGTCTGTGTTCAGGAATCTCTTTTCGTGATAGATAGCGTGGTAGTTCGCAATGGTTTTTTCAATAAACAATTCTTCGCCTTTCAAATTTGTGATTGATGCATATCTTTCGCACCCCTGAATACAGGTTTCATCTATCATGGACTTCTCACATCCGGTCACCTGTTGAAACAGGCATTGTCTGCTGGTAAGAAGTACAATGGGATGATAAATGCTGTAGTAAAGCTTGAAATCTGCAGGCCTCCTGATGCTTTTGATCTGGTCTTTACTGAGCTCATTGGATATAAATGCACCTTTACAATTGAATCTCTCTTTTAGACCCTGCAGGCTAAATGAGTTAACTACATTTAAATAGGGGCCCGCTATCCATGATATTCCAAGCCTGCAGGCTTCATAGGCAATTCCCGTATTATTGGTCACCAAACAGGGCGGACGAACATGCTCAAGAAAATCAACTGCAGCATGGTAGTCCTCACCGATTAAAACTGAGGGAAACCAGGGGATCAAGTCTTTATGGCTCAAAAACAGGTCCTTAAGCTCAGAGCACTCATTCTTAAATCCACCGGGAAGCTGGAAATAGAGATCTGCAGGACCCTCCTTGAATTGATCCACCTCTTTCTGATCTGCTATTAATACAGAAAGTGAAGGTGCCACCTCTTCTTCCCTGTGATTGATTGGGAGTGGTACCTCAATGGCAGAAACTATCTCTTTCGACCTGTTCAGGAGGTATAGTACCTTGTTCTTTAATGAGGAGAGTTCTCCTAACGGGATAAAAAGGTTCCCCTCAAGACCACTCAAATCCAGCTCCTGAATGAAATATGCTGTCTCCTCCGGGGGTTTGAATTTTCTTAAAACCATACTTTCTGTTAGAGCCCCGGTTCCTGAATGGGAGAGCTTAATTCCGGATTCAAGTTGGAATGATCTGTCAGGGGTCTCCACCCACACTTTTAAGGGAGTACCAGCCTCACCAGCGAGCTTGAAAACCAGGGGAGCTTTTGCTATACTTACCTGATTGATCAATCCTTCAATGGTAGCTTTAGCCTCCTCCTTATCAGCATATAACTTTAAAGCATCAGACTCAGTAACTGGCCCGGTACCATTCTTATTGATTTCAGAGAGATGTTTTAATGAGTGATCCCGTGGATCATCAATAAACATATCCCGATGAATTTCTCCCTTTAGATAGGAATTTGAAAAGTCCCGGTTGAACACCCTGTATAGCTCGCTATTGTCCTTACTGATGGTCTGTTGGCTATAAAATCTTTGAATCTGTTTTTTCCATGAATTCACAACTGTATAGATGTAGTCGAATTTTTTAATTCGTCCCTCTATTTTCAATGATTCAACTCCGGCCTTAACCAAATCCGGGAGGTTAACAAAAGCAGAAATGTCTTTCAGATTCAGGGGGTAATCCTTCCCGGCAGGAGTGGTGATATAGCGATCCCTGCACGGTTGGCTGCATCTCCCCCTGTTTCCAGAATTCCCACTCTGAACTGAACTGAAATAACAGATCCCTGAAAAAGAGAGGCATTGGGATCCATGTACAAATACCTCGGTGGAGATATTGCATTCTTTGCCAAAGGCCGTTATCTCCCCTATTTCATTGAGATTTAGCTCTCGTGACAGATTGACCCGGGAAACCTTGAACCTGCTTAAAAAAAGGATCTGACCTTCATTGTGGGTAGTCAGCTGGGTAGAAGCGTGGATGGGAAGTGCCTTGAAATATTCGGAGACCAGGTGAAGCATCCCCAGATCCTGGAGAATAACTCCATCAATGTTTGTATGGATTAAGCGCTTAAGTAGAGCTATAAATGCCCGGATTTCGCTTTCTACGATGACAATATTAAGAGTTAGAAAGACCTTGCAGTTTTGTTTGTGGGCTACTCTTACTATCCCCGGTAAGTCATCGATGGAAATATTGGTCGCGCGATTTCTGGCATTAAACCGATCCAGACCACAGTATATGGCATCAGCACCTGCGAGTATTGCAGCTTTAATGGAATCGATATCTCCACCAGGCGCCAGTAATTCAATTCTCTTTTCTATATCTCCAGATTTTTAGAAAGTAAATGTACTTTTAAGATGCGACAAACAGAGAACATGGACTTATGAATTAAGTTTTAATCAGAAAAACTCACCGGTATCTGGGTTTTGTTATAGGAATACAGTTTTTGTTATGGACTATCCCCTATCGGCTTTGAACTTAGATAAAGGAGTTCAGGATATCGAACATAGAGAAGTGTGGAGAGTGCCCTATTACTGGATCAATGGCACCTTGCTTTTTAATGCTCAAACAGGTAAGTTAAAGAATGCATTAGCCTCCCAATCCCATTTCCTCCAAAATAGCAATGTACCTTGGATTGTTATGCAGGTTTTTAAAATGGATATTAAAACTCAAATGCGGTGAAATCATATGCATATTAGAAGCTTTCTCAAGCCAATCCATCGCTTTCTCATTCTCTCCAATCATACCGTAGGTATTGGCAATGTGATAAGCCTGAAACCTTCTTTCAGTATCCATTGAATCAATCTCCATTTTCCAGTCAATAACCACATTAAGGCCAGATTCCTTGTATATATCTTCTGCTTCCTTAAGATTGTATACCGAGTCTCGATTAAGAATCTTCTTTAATGCTTCATAGGCTCTTTCCTCTTCACCCAGTCGCCAGTAAATCTCTAATTCAGCACGTGCGATCCATGGATGGTTTTCATGTAGCTCATTGCACTTTTGGATTTCTGCCAGGGCTTCTTCAAAAAGACCATCATTATAATACATTTCATGTCCACTTACATATCTGATTACAAAAGAAAGTGGGTTGAGCTCAAGCGCTTTGCCGATGTGCAACCAAGCATCTTCATGTTGTCCGGTAATATGCAAATGCTGTGAATAATAGTGATGGGCAGTGGCATAATTTGGATTTATTTCAATGGCACGTTTAAAAGCGCTTTCTGCATTTTCCCAATCCCAATCCACATAGTCGTAGATTGATCCCAGTACCGTGTATGCTTCAGCGAGATTCTCGTCCAATTCCAGAGCCTTTAATGCCAGCTCTACTGCTTTGTCCCTGCCTTCCTGCTTATCTATCCAGCCCTGAATTGCCATTAAATTATATGTATCGGCTAATCCCGCATAAGCTAAGCCATAGCCGGGATCTTCTTCGATAGCCTTTTCAAAGTATTCCATACTTGTCTTATATCCATCACCGGTGCGTTTGTTCCAAAAAAACCGACCCATTTGATATAGTTCAAACGCTTTCACATTTTTGGTCTTATCATCCTGAAGATGCATTTTTTGCTTGGATGTAAGGATCGTATTGAGTTCAGAGGCTATATGTATGGCAATCTCGCTTTGTATTTTAAAAACATCAACAATATCACGATCGTAATTTTCAGCCCAAATGTGATCATCGTTAATGGCATCGATGAGCTGAACGTTGATCCTGGCCTTGTTACCATACCTCTGTACGCTTCCTTCCAGAATATATGAAACGCCCAGTTCACTGGCGATCGCAGGAACACTTTTAGCTCCTCTGTCACGGTACATCTCGGAAGAAGTTCGTGAAATCACCTTCAACTCCTCAATCACGGAGATACGATTTAACAAGTCATCCACCAGTCCATCGGCAAAATATTCATTTCCCCTGTCTTCACTCAAATTGGCAAAAGGTAGTACTGCAATGGATTTCTCACGGACTGAGCTCGCTCCAGATTTGTTCCCGGTAGAAAGGATATTGAAGACAATCAATGCAATAATAACAACGAAACTGAGATACGTGGCAATCTTCCATCCACCTGAAGAAAGTTGCTGATCCTCCGTTTTCACCTTATGAGAAGGTTTTGTCCTCTCAAGTCCTCCTTCAGGCTTTACATCATAGATCCAGGAAAATATCATTGATACGATTAATCCAATGCATAATAGAACAACAACAAGTATCAGTGTCCAATCAGGCAATCCAAATGGGTCCGTGATTATATCGACCAGCTCTAGAATGACAAATGCTGCAGCAGCATAGACAGTAATTACACGCACAACCTTTCTGCGTTTCAGCTCCTGCCAAAATTGGGATAATTTATTCAAGGTATCAGGCTTTTAGCTTGAAGTTAGGTTTCTGCAAGATACTATCTTGGACTATATGGGCCAAATAGGATGCCTTAAGTGGATCCACCCACTCCTCTGCCACGCCTAGCTCTATATACTCAAACTTTCCACTTGAAGCTACAGTGTTCATTTTCGAAAAAAAAGGACAGTTTAAATCAACTAAAATCACAGTGATACCCGGTTAAGGAATTCATGAACATGCTCTGCATAGGTACGGGAGACCG
>JAOZUK010000243.1 GCA_029938715.1 Bacteroidales bacterium
ACTTTATACTTTATACTTATAAAATCATGAGTACTTCAAATAAAAAATTCGAGACACTACAGATACATGCCGGTCACACGCCTGACTCAGCCACAAACGCCAGGGCCGTACCGATTTATCAGACCACATCCTATACCTTCAATAGCTCGGAGCACGGAGCGAATCTTTTTGCACTCAAAGAGTTTGGCAACATCTATTCCCGGATCATGAATCCGACCAATGATGTTTTTGAACAGCGGATTGCAGCCCTTGAAGGGGGTGCGGCTGCACTGGCAGTCGCTTCTGGACATGCTGCTCAATTCTTAACCTTTAACACCATCCTTAAGCAGGGAGACAATATTGTCAGCAGCCCCTATTTATATGGGGGTACCCACAATCAATTCAGGGTTACCTTTAAGAACCTTGGTTGGGAAGCCAGGTTCAGCGATTCAATTAAAGTGGAAGATTTCGAAAAGCATATCGATGCAAACACCAAGGCGATCTTCCTGGAGACCATTGGAAATCCAGCATTTAACATCCCCGATTTCGACAAATTTGGCGAATTGGCAAAGAAATATGACATTCCGTTTATTGTGGACAATACTTTCGGTGCAGCCGGATTTCTGTTCAAACCGTTCGAGCATGGAGCAAATATTATAGTAGAGTCGGCCACCAAATGGATTGGGGGACATGGAACTTCCATTGGAGGTGTGATCGTAGACGGAGGTAATTACAACTGGGGCAACGGGAAATTTCCTCAGTTTACAGAACCCAGTGAAGGATATCACGGACTCAAGTTCTGGGAGGTATTCGGGAGCGATGGTCCATTTGGCAACATCGCATTTATTATCAAGGCGCGGGTTGAAGGCTTGCGGGATGTGGGGCCCAGCCAAAGCCCATTCAACTCATTCCTGCTTATCCAGGGACTGGAGACACTCTCACTCAGGCTGGAGAGACATGTAGAAAATACACTTGCTCTGGCCAAATGGCTCCAACAGCATCCGAAAGTGAAGCATGTGAACTACCCTGGTCTGGAAGATAGCCCCGACTATGAAAACGCAAAGAAATACCTGCCTAAAGGGGCTGGGGGTGTATTGTCCTTCACATTAAAAGGTGACAAAGATGAAGCCATTAAACTGGTGGATAGCTTTGAATTGGTCAGTCACCTGGCCAATGTGGGAGATGTGAGAACACTAATTATTCAGCCCTCTGCCACCACTCACCAGCAGCTCTCTGAAGAGGCTCAGCTGGCTGCCGGCGTAACCCCTACCCTTTTAAGGGTTTCGGTAGGACTTGAGCACATCGATGATATCATTGCAGATTTCGAACAGGCCTTTGAAAAATAGTGTATCATGAAACCCCAAATCTTTCAGTATAAACACAAATTCGACCTTGAGCAGGGGGGCTCACTCCCCTCTCTCAATGTCGCATATCACAGTTACGGAAAGCTTAACAGTCAGACCAACAATGTAATATGGGTCTGTCATGCGCTTACTGCCAATTCGGAAATATCAGATTGGTGGCCGGGTATGTTTGGAGAGGGTAACCTGCTGGATCCAAACAACTATTTTATCATTTGCGCCAATGTGATAGGTTCCTGTTATGGATCCACAGGACCCACCTCAGCCAATCCGGGAAACGGGCTTCCCTGGTACAGGGCGTTTCCTGAAGTTACCATCAGAGATCAGGTAAATGCCTTTGAGTTACTTCGAACACAATTGGGCATCAAAGCCATTCATACTGTGATGGGGGGATCAATTGGAGGTTTTCAGGCGCTGGAGTACAGCATTATGCATCCAGAGCTGATAAAAAACCTTGTATTTATTGCCTCATCTGTAAAGATTTCTCCCTGGGCAACAGCTTTTAACCAGTCCCAGCGTCTGGCCATTGAAGCTGACCCAGGATATGCAGAGGATCGACCCTATGGAGGGAGTAATGGGTTAAAAGCAGCCAGATCCATTGCCCTGTTGAGCTATCGCAGTGAACAGATTTATAATAAGACGCAGAGAGAGGAGGATGAGTCCAACCACAGGAACCTGCCCGCTTCTGCCTACCAGAATTACCAGGGTGATAAACTGGTCCGAAGATTTGATGCTTACAGTTACCATGCCCTTACCAGGCTGATGGATACCCACAATGTGATCAGGGAACGCGGATCACTGAGTAATGCCTTGGGAAGAACCAGGGCAAAGGTGCTCTGCATAGGAATTTCATCCGACTCACTATTTCCCGTACATGAACAAAAGTTTCTGGCACATTTAACAAATGGAACCTACCGCGAAATTGAATCACCCCATGGACATGATGGATTTTTAATTGAATATGAGAAACTTACCAGCATCATCCGTAATTTTTGGCATGAGGGAGAGACAGAAAAGATCCACAAAAAGAGAAAGACCAATGCCCATAAGGAGAGTAATCTGGTGCAGTTGAGTCTCAATTGAGACCTCTTCCCTAAAGTTTGTAAATGATTGCTCAAAAAATGAGTAATTTCGGGACTGAAATGATGACAGGACAAGGAAACAAGATAAAAGAGATATTGAAATCCCGCGTGCTTCTTCTGGACGGAGCCATGGGAACCATGATTCAACGTTATAAACTTAGTGAAGAGGATTACCGGGGCAACCAGTTCAAGGAACACCCCAGTGATCTGAAGGGCAATAATGATCTACTCTCCATTACAAAGGCCCATGTGATAAGGGAAATTCACGACGCCTACCTGGAAGCTGGGGCAGACATTCTGGAGACCAATACATTTAATTCCACTTCCATATCGCAAGCCGACTACGGGTTGGAATCATTGGTTTACCAGCTCAATTTTGAATCGGCCAGGATTGCCTCAGAGGTGGCTCGCAAATACAGTAAGCTGACACCCGGCAAACCCAGGTTTGTGGCCGGCTCCATTGGCCCCACTAACAAAACCACCTCCCTGTCACCCGATGTGAATGATCCCGGATTTAGGGCCATTTCATTTGATGAAATGAAAGAGGCTTACAGGGAGCAGGTGGAGGGACTGGTGGAGGGGGGTGTGGATCTGCTTTTGGTGGAGACCATTTTCGATACCCTCAATGCCAAGGCTGCTTTACTGGGTATTGAAGAGTACCTTGCAGACAAAAATATATATATTCCGGTAATGGTTTCGGGAACCATCACAGATGCCAGTGGCCGCACCCTTTCGGGCCAAACCCTGGAGGCATTTATGCATTCCCTCGACCACGCAGAACTCCTCTCCATGGGTTTGAACTGTTCCCTTGGATCAAAAGAGATCCGGCCTTACCTGGGCGAGATGGCAGCCAAATCACCCCATTTTATTTCGGTGCATCCCAATGCAGGACTGCCCAATCAATTTGGGGAATATGATGAAACTCCGGACCAGATGGCCCTCCATATCCAGGATTTCCTTGATTCTGGTTTTGTAAACATTGTGGGAGGCTGTTGCGGAACCACTCCTGAACACATCAAAGCAATGGCTGAACTGCTTGGTTCGTCCAAAGTTCGCAGGCCGGCACTACCAAAGTCGGGACTGAAACTTAGTGGACTGGAACCACTGAATGCATTTGAAGGATCAAACTTTATCAATATTGGAGAGCGTTGCAATGTGGCCGGAAGTCGGAAATTTGCCAGATTAATCAGGGAGAAGAAGTACGATGAAACACTTGAAATAGCACGAAGACAGGTTGAAGACGGTGCGCAGATTCTGGATATCAATGTGGACGATGCCATGCTTGATGCAGAAGAGGAGATGGTAACATTTCTCAACCTGCTGCTTGCAGAACCAGATATTTCAAAAGTACCACTGATGGTGGACTCGTCGAAGTTTCCTGTTATAGAGGCCGGATTAAAGTGTATCCAGGGCAAAGCAGTGGTGAACTCCATCAGCCTGAAGGAGGGCGAGAAGGAGTTCCTGGACCATGCACGAAAAATAAGGGGATATGGTGCTGCAGTCATCGTAATGGCCTTTGATGAACAGGGACAGGCCGGCTCTTTCCAAAGGCGCATTGAGATCTGTGAGAGGGCCTATCATCTTCTGAGGGATCAACTCAATTATCCACCCGATGATATCATATTTGATCCAAATGTATTAACCATTGGAACTGGAATTGAGGAGCACAATAACTATGCAGTGGATTTTATCAATACCACCAGGTGGATCAAGGAAAACCTTCCCCATGCACGGGTGAGCGGAGGCATCAGTAATCTGTCATTTTCATTTCGAGGCAACGATGTGGTCAGGGAAGCCATACATTCGGTTTTTCTCTACCATGCCATTAAAGCTGGCCTGGATATGGGTATTGTGAATCCCGGGATGCTTCAGGTATATGATGCGATCCCTGCTAAATTTCTGGAATATACCGAAGACCTGGTGCTCAACCGAAGATCTGATGCCACTGAACGAATCATTGAATACTCATCGACCCTTCAGAAAACCGATAAAGTGGAAGAGAAGCTGGATGCCTGGAGGGAGTTGCCAGTGGGAGAGCGATTGAAACATGCATTGATCAAAGGGAAAACTGAGTTTATTGAATCTGATGCTCTTGAGGCTCATCAGATACTTGGTCTTGGCTTAAAGGTGATTGAGGGGCCATTGATGGATGGAATGAATGTGGTGGGAGACCTGTTTGGAGATGGGAAGATGTTTCTGCCTCAGGTAGTTAAAAGCGCAAGAGTCATGAAACGTGCTGTGGCCACACTCCTGCCTTTCATTGAACAGGAGAAAGCCAGTGGTAAATCCGGAGAGACCTATTCAGCCGGTAAAATACTGATGGCCACCGTAAAGGGAGATGTACACGATATTGGAAAGAACATCGTGGGCGTAGTACTGGGGTGTAACAATTATGAAGTGATCGACCTGGGTGTTATGGTCCCAACTCAAAAGATTCTGGATGAGGCTGAAAAACAGAAGGTGGATATTGTGGGGCTATCCGGACTGATCACTCCTTCTCTTGAGGAGATGATCCATGTGGCTTCTGAAATGAAGCGAAGGGGAATGAATCAATCGCTACTTATTGGCGGTGCTACCACCTCTAAAATCCATTCAGCTGTAAAAATTGAACCTAACTACAACCACCCTGTGGTTCATGTAAAGGATGCCTCCAGAAGTGTGGCTGTAGTAGCTTCGCTGCTTTCCAAAGAGAAGAGGAGTGAATACGTGGCTGAGATCAAAAAGGATTACCAGGCTCTGAGAACCAATTATGCGGGAGCCAGACGGGATATCAAATACCTCTCGCTGGAGGATGCCCGTGCAAACTCCATGAAGCTCAATTGGTCGCCCGAAACAATCATTAAGCCCAACCAGATTGGCATTCAAAGCTTGATAGATTTTCCCATGGAGAAGATCATCCCCTATATCAACTGGATCTTCTTTTTTGTGACCTGGGAGATGCGAGGTAAGTTCCCCGATATTCTTGATCACCCGAAATATGGCGAGGAGGCCCGGAAACTCTATGAGGATGCCCTGGAGATGCTTGATCAAATTGTGAAAGAAAAATGGCTCACCGCCAATGCTGTATATGGAATATTTCCCGCTCAATCGGTTGGGGATGATATTGTCTTTCTGGATGAGAAGTCAGCAGGAACCATCCGGCCTCGTTTCACCAACTTGAGGAACCAGACAACAAAAGAGGAGGAGCTGCCTAATCTTTGCCTCTCCGATTTTATTGCACCTGTCGACTCAGGACTGACAGATTACCTGGGTGCCTTTGCTGTTACCGCCGGCCTGGGTATTGAAAAGAAACTGAAGGAGTTTGAAGAATCTCATGATGATTACTCTTCCATTATGTTAAAGGCATTGGCCG
>JAOZUK010000670.1 GCA_029938715.1 Bacteroidales bacterium
CCTTACCAGCTGGTGGGGGTCTGTTATCTGGGGTAGTCCTGCATACACCTTTGTTGCGCATAATTATAACTGGGAAGAGGATAAGTGGGCCGGAACTCCCAACGCGGAATTCCCAACTGTCTGGCCCCGTTTTGATGGTACATACGCCAATGCAGCTATGCTGACTGCTTCCATTGAAGGTCTTCCTTTGGGTGACCTGAACTGGTATCCTGCTGATAAAGCAAGGTGGATGGCTGAGAAGAGTGAGATTGAGGCTCACATTCTCGCACTGAATGAAGAAAGGTATCAACTGGCTCCAGGCGTAGGTGTACAGGATGTTTCTTCTTCCGCTGCATTCTCTGTCTATCCCAATCCAGCCAACGATGTGCTGCATATTGCCAGTGACACTGAGTTGAACAGTGCAAGGGTATTTGATGTGGCCGGTAAGCTGGTGAAAGAAGTTCACATTGGTGGCGCTTATAGCAATGCCATGGATATTTCCGAGCTGAACAACGGCGTTTATATTCTTGAGATAGAAACTGTTACTGGTGAATCTAATACTTCAAAGATTCTGAAGAACTAGTTTTCTCTTGTAGTATACAAATTTTGCAATAATAGAGTGGTCCATCTGAATGCAGATGGACCACTTTTTTATGGTATCCAATTCTTTTCCTACAGAGTAAGCTCTACAAGGTATTCACCCGGACCGTAGGTGCCGATCAGTCTAAAGCCATTTTTCTCCTGAATCCCTTTCACTTTCTTCCCGTTTAGTGTGATGCGTGCCAGACTGCCATAGGTGGGAACATGAATAACTCCCTGTGAATTTCCGGGGATCACAATCTTCCAAATAAGCTCTTTGCTACCTACCTCCCATTCACTTACAATGGTCCCTGATTTGGACTCATAGCTGGCCGAAACCGATTTTATATAGCGGGTCAGATAGGGCTTAAACTCGATCTGTTGAAAGCCCGGTCCGGCCAGGGAGGGATTGATCCCTCCAAGACCCGAATAGAACCAGGCATCAAAACCGGCCTGCATGGGATGGCTGTGGGAACCCAAATAGGCGTTTTCGCCGTAGGTATCGCTGCATGGGAGCACTTCCCAGAGGGTAGTGGCATCAAAATGGTCCCACATAAAGGCAAAACTGTTATTTCCTGTTTTGGTCAGTAGCCGGTATACTTCGTCTTCGTACCCCTGCTCCGACAGAACTTTAAACACCCTGGCAAGACCGAAAATTCCCGTATTCACGAATCCATCATACTCTTCCCTGATGTTTTTAATCACAGCCATGCACACTTTCTTCTCCATTCCCTCGGGAACGATCTGCATATCCAGGGCCATCACATTGGCGGTCTGACTGCTTCCGTAACTATGTATTGCAGCATCAAAAAAGTGACGGTTAAAATCCAGCTTCAACTGCTCCAGCATCTCTGCATAGCGCTTGTAATCCGATTCCTTCCCCAGTACTTCCGCCACCTGCTTCATAATGCTTACATCCAGAATATGATAAGCAGTGGAACTAACCGGAACCGGACAGTCGATATTTGCATTCCCTCCGGGAGGACACCAGTCGCCCAATCCATGGGTTACGATCCCATCCTCACATTTGGCATGGATGTACTCCACCCATACCTGCATATCGGGAT
>JAOZUK010000077.1 GCA_029938715.1 Bacteroidales bacterium
ATAAGGCTTATCACCACAAGGTTTGGGGAGCAGATTTCCAGCGGGATGATTTTATTGGACTATTTAATGCCAGGGAGTTTGATGCAACGAAAGTGGTTCAGCTTGTCAGGTCGGCCGGTGCAAAATATATCGTCCCCTTTAGTAAACATCATGATGGCTTTTGTATGTGGGATTCTGATTTCACCCAGAGGGATGTTGTGGATATGAATCCGGGCCGGGATATTACCCGTGAGCTGGTTGATGCCTGCGAGCAATCAGGAATTTATCATGGCTTCTATTTCTCGGTAGATGAATATGAGTACCCACTCCTGGTTGATAATGAACTTAAATTAAGATTGTGGTCAAAGGATATGGCGCCCGATAATGCCGGCGTTGTGGAGGCAGAAGACGAAATCTTCCTGGATTTTGAACCAGGGCTGCATGGTAAACTGGTCTCCGGAAAAGTACCTGTGTATAATTTTATGGATGACTATATTGTTCCACAGGCCAAGGACTTTATCGATAAATATGATCCTGATATTTTATGGTTCGATGGTGAATGGCTCCGTCCGGCAGAATACTACAACACGCCTGAAATAGTTGCCTATTTCTATAATCATGCTGAAGGAAGAAAAGAGGTTGCGGCAAATGACCGCTGGGGTAAAGGAACCCGTGAACATGGGGGCGATTTTTATACCAGTGAAACCGATGAAGTTGTTGAGAAAACGAGCTATACCTGGGAAGAGAATCGATCAATGAGCGAATCATATGGCTATAACCGTACCGATTCCCTGGAAAACTACCTAACAGCAGATGAACTGATTGAAATGCTGGTTAGAATTGTAGCCAAGGGAGGTAATCTGAACCTCATCGTCAATCCGGAGGGTAGCGGTAAAATCCCGAAACTGCAGGTGGATTTATTAAGGGAGCTGGGTGACTGGCTGAGCCTGAATGGTGAGGCAATTTATGCCACAAGGTCATACGAATCTCTGTGTGATAATACACAACTGGGACAACCGGTCTGGTATACGGGTAGCAAAGATTCAAAATATGGTTATGCGATTATTTTTGACTGGCCCAAAAGTGAGACGTTCATTTCATCAAATGCAAATATTAAATGGGACACTGAAGTATATATGCTGGGTTGGGATAAGCCGTTGGAATGGGTGGATAGAGGAAAGAGATGGGGTGTCTCAGTTAAAATCCCTGAGGAGATGCTTGGCGATAGCAGTGACAGACCATGTAAACACGCCTGGGTACTGAAATTTGAACATGATATTAACGATGAATATTAGATGATACAAATGAAACACCTGAACCTGATTTTTGGGATCATTCTTATATTTTCCATTTCACAATTGGCATTTTCGCAAGAGGGCACTTCAAGGCCTGAGCGCCCGGATAATTTCGAACCCTATATTTTCAAGCGTTCAACCTCTCAGCTGAAAAAATTCACAAAGCAACATGTGAAAAGAGCCGCGGAGGACATTGAAGCTATGGATAAGGTGATTTTTGAAGGTCCTTATAAAGCGAGCTTCGCTTCATTATCCGGGCATGCCACTCCGGAATGGTATATGGATGGAAAATTCGGGATCATGTTCAATTATGGTATATATAGTGTGGCAGGCTATGGTGCAAAAGGCTATGGGGGTAATTACTATACCGATTGTTATCTGGATAATATATATGGTAAACGGGGTAAAGGGGATTACTATATCGAGCATTGGGGTGAGGATTTTGAAAAGGATGATTTTATTCCCTTGTTTACGGCCAGTGAATTGGATGCGGATGAGTACATCAAACTCTTCAAGGAGGCCGGGGCCAAATTTTTCGTACAGTTTAACATGCACCGTTCCACCGGTATGCCGTTGTGGGACAGCGAATATACTTTTCGGGATCCTGTAGATATGCCACCCCACCGCGATCTGACCAATGAATTTGTACAGGCTTGCAAAAAGCATGGATTGCCCTACGGAATGTATCTGAACCTTGAAGATACTTCCTATCCCATACTTTCGGAAGATGGAGAGATCCATATCAGGGAGTGGACAAAATTTGATGTTAATCCAAAAGCGGTAAATGGTTCTTTTGAAGTTACCCACCCATACAATCCGGCAGCAGAGGCCAGACAGTTGCAGGGAAAGGTTCCCGTGTATGATTATGTGAATGATTATCTGCTACCCATCTCAAAGGAGTTTATCGATAAGTATGAACCGGATTATCTCTGGTTTGATGGTGGTTGGAAGCGTCCGGCCTGGTATTATCAATCAAATAAAATCGTAGCTTATTACTATAATAAATTTCATGGAAAAAAAGAGGTGATGGTCAACGCCCGCATCGGAAATGATCTATACGGAAAACTCGGTGATGTTGCCATCAGTGAAGGTGGACAGATGGATGGTGCCGACCCTTCCGATTACTGGGAAGAGTGCACTCCGATTGGCAAAAATTTCGCCTATGACTGGAGAGAACACGATGGCAATGTTCCTTCTTCCACGGAAATGATCCACATGCTTGTCAGAATCGTTGCTAAGGGAGGTAATTTATTGCTTATCACAGCACCCGACGGGAGCGGAAAGATTCCTGAATATCAGGTAAACAGACTGAAGGATATGGGTGGCTGGTTGAACACAAACGGAGAGTCGATCTATAATACCCGTCCAAGCTCCTGGTTTTGTGAAGAGACCAATTTTGGCCGCAATGTTTACTATACCCGTAGCAAAGATAAGACATATGCATATGCAATTTGCCTGAAGCTTAAAGGGGATAATCTGCTTCTTTCAAAGGCAAGGGCAAAACAGGGCTCTGAAATCAAATTGCTCGGTTATGACAAACCACTCTCCTGGGTTAATTTGCCCTGGGGGCTGACTGTTCACCTGCCGGAGGAATTTCAGGAGAAGGAGACTTTTCCGGGGGATCATGCCTGGGTGGTAAGGTTTGAGCCGGAAGGGGCGATTCAGTCTAAAAATATACAGGATGAATAAGATTCAGTATATGAGAATTATTCAATGCCATATCCGAATCTTAGTTGCCATATGCATGGTGATGCTTATTTCACCTTGGGCATGCAATCCATTGACACAGGAAATCAAGCCCAATGTTATTATTGTACTCACCGACGATCAGGGCTACGGAGATCTTTCTTGCCACGGCAACCCGGTACTCAAAACACCCAACCTGGATCAGCTTCGAACAGAGAGTGTCCGGTTCGCCGACTTTCATGTCTCTGCCATGTGTACGCCTTCGAGGGGACAGATATTAACAGGTATGGATGCCTTTCGCAATGGAGCTACCTGCGTAAGCCGCGGCCGCTCACTTATTCAACCCGGAATTCCCACCATGGCTGACCTCTTTTCAGCAAATGGTTATAAAACAGCGATTTTCGGGAAATGGCACCTGGGTGATAACTATCCGTACAGGCCGCAGGACAGGGGATTTCAGGAGACGGTTCATCATGCTGCCTGGGGCATCACCTCCATCCCGGATTACTGGACAAATGACTACTTCGATGACAAATACCTGCATAACGGAGTGTATGAAGCGTATGAGGGCTACTGTACAGATGTTTGGTTTAATGAGACCATGAACTGGATGAAGGAGAGGCAGAAGAACGATGAGCCGTTTTTTGTCTACTTGCCCACCAATGCACCTCATTCACCCCTATGGGTTGCTGAAAAATATAGTGAACCTTATGCTGATTTTCCTGAAGTAAAAGATTTTTACGGGATGATCAGCAATATCGATGAGAACATGGGCAGGCTGATGGCCATGCTCGATGAAACCGGACTCAGGGAGAATACGATTTTGATATTTATGACCGACAATGGCACATCGGTGGGGCATAAAGTCTTTAATGCCGGAATGCGCGGGCACAAAACCGAACTCTATGACGGAGGGCACCGGGTTCCGTTTTTTATCTCATGGCCTGATGGAAATATTGGAGAATCCAGAGATGTTAGTGACTTAGCTCAGAGTCAGGATATATTACCTACCCTGATGGATCTGTGTAAACTGAAAACCACCGAGGCTCTTTCAGTTGATGGTATTAGTCTCGCTGAGGTTTTGAGCGGAAAACAAGAATCTCTGCCTGATCGAATGTGCGTAGTACAGTACGATCGTCATGTCGATGGTTTGACAGGGAAATGGGAATCGGCTGTTCTCTGGAACAAGTGGCGGCTGGTCAATGGCGAGGAGCTGTACAATATTGACTCTGATCCCGGTCAGGGAAAAGATATCTCAGACGATTACCCCGATATCATAAAAAAAATGCGGGATCATTATGAAAAGTGGTGGTCAGAGGTTGAACCGGGTCGAAGTAAGTTATATGCCATAAGGATTGGATCGGAAGAGGAGAATCCGGTAAACCTGACATCCTGTGACTGGGATGGTGCTTATTCAGACAATTGGTGGCAATTGCGTACAGGAGGTTATAACGGGATATGGCATTTATATGTTGAAGAGTCGGCCGAATATGAATTTGAATTGCGCCGGTGGCCCGTTGAAGCAGATACTCCGATTTCCGCATCCGCGACAAAACCGGGATACAATAATGAGGGTGAAGCTTTACCCATAGTGATGGCACGAATTGAGATCGCCGATGTTGAACTTTCAAAACCGGTATCACAGGCGGACATATCCATCACATTTACAATGAGCCTGAGTGCAGGCGATACCCAGATGAAAACATGGTTTCTGGATGAACAGGGAAATGATCTCTGTGGGGCTTACTATATGAATGTCAGGAAACTATAGGCATCAAATCAGGATAGCTATGAAAGTGCAGTGCAATACCGTTTTAGTTCTGATCCTGGGGATATTCTTCCCCGTACACTGCTATTCTCAATCTGCAGGATTTGTAAACGATGCGAAAACCCTGACTCCCTATGACTGGGTGCATCCATATTTAAGGGGAAATGAAATAAGATAATCTGCGATATGAAAGCAATCAGAATAATACTTGCATTTACCCTGGTATTGACGGGTTGCAAGGACAGTTTTGAGAGTCATCCCAATATTGTTTACATACTTGCGGATGATCTTGGATATGGAGATGTAGGCTTCCTTAATCCTGAGTCCGGGATATCAACACCTAACCTGGATCAGCTTGCGCAGGAAGGGATCACCTTCACGGATGCACATTCCGGTTCGGCCGTTTGTACTCCAACCCGTTATGGGATTCTTACCGGGAGATACTGCTGGCGATCTCCCCTGAAAAGTGCAGTATTATGGGCATGGGATGGCCCGCTGATTGAACCTGACCGGCTAACGGTTGGCGATTTCCTGAAACAGCAAGGATACACTACAGCATGCATTGGCAAATGGCACCTGGGCTGGGAATGGCCTACTCATGACGGTTCATTGATAAATGATGAGATCTCGATTGGGAAATGGGACGCTGCAATCCGGGATCCCCTGGCCGAAAGGATTGATTTTTCTTCTGAAATTAAGAATGGTCCAGTTACAAGAGGATTCGATTACTATTTTGGCGATGATGTTCCGAACTTTCCACCCTATTGTTTTATTGAAAATAACCGGACCATAGGGCTTCCATCAATAAATCTACCTGACAGTATGTATGGTGCTCCAGGGCCCATGCTGGAAGGCTGGAGCCTGATAGATGTGATGCCGGCGCTGACCCGAAAGGCAGTGAATTATATTAAAGCCGGGGCGGGAGAGGGTCTCTTTCAGAAAACCCAGGGGAAGCCCTTTTTTCTCTATTTTCCACTTACGGCTCCCCACACGCCCATAGCCCCGGCTGCAGATTTTCAAGGCAAAAGTGATGCAGGGGCATATGGTGATTTTGTTCAGGAAGTGGACTGGACCGTGGGACAAATCATGAAAGCTTTGGAAGAGGAGGGACTGGCTGAAAACACTCTGGTGATCTTTACCAGTGATAATGGTTCACCCGGCAGGGATGGTACGGACATGGGTGGGGTCCTTAACTCCGTCAGAAAATATGGGCATAATCCCAGCTATATCTTCAGGGGGATCAAGAGCGATATTTTTGAAGGTGGTCACCGTGTTCCCTTCATAGCAAGATGGCCGGGGAAGATTACACCCGGCTCAGAAAGCAAGGAGATCATCTGTCATACTGACCTGATGGCAACCCTTGCAGCTATTATGGATGTACCCCTGCCTGAAAATTCCGCTGAGGACAGTTACAATATTCTTCCGATCCTTTTAGGTGAAGAGTATAATGAACCTGTTCGGGAAGCAACGGTCCACCATTCCATATATGGATCTTTCGCCATTCGCCAGGGGAAATGGAAGCTTGAGCTTTGTGCCGGTTCCGGAGGGTGGAGTAAACCAGGGAATAGTATGGCAAAGGAAGACGGATTGCCTGAAATTCAGTTGTATGACCTGAGTGTTGATATAAAAGAGGAGAACAACCTGTATGATCAATACCCTGAAATAGTTGCGCGTCTTTCCAAACTGCTTCAAAAGTATAAGGATGAAGGACGCAGTGTGCCGGTTAATTCAGGAGGAAAAAGTAGTCTCGAAACCACCCTTATTACAGGCAAGGTCCTTAATTGGGAAAATGAGCCGGTACAACGTGCCTTTGTAATGGTGAAAGAGAAATCTTCCTATTCTGCAATGGTAAACAGGAAAGGGGAGTTTAGCATTCCTGTGGATAGTGATTTTACAGATGCAAATATCGTTGTATCCTCACCCGGATGTGAAACTTACGAGAGTAAGATTAGTCCGGATGGCACCATAGAGCTTACACTCCATCGCCAGCAGCAGTGTGTTGATCTTAAGTTTACCTGTGCAGTAAATCCAATATCCAAATAATAATCAATCAAACAATGAAAGACAAAAACACACACAATTTGCGGAATATTCTGGTAGCTCTTTTGGCGTTTTATTTCATTTTATACACACAAAATGTCCATGCATTTATGATTGACGATATAAACAGTGGTGAAAAATCATTAAGGGTCGCCGGAGCAAAACTTTCAGTGTCGGACAACATCGACACCAATATAGCAGCGATTAAAAAGGCCATCGATTTTGCCGGAGAAAATGAGGCTGATATCCTGGTTACACCTGAGGGGTCTCTGAGTGGTTACACCACCGACTTTGATAGTAAAAAAGCGCAGGAGGGCCTGAAGGAGATCCGGGAGTATGCCAGGGATGCAGAGATCGGTCTTGCGCTTGGAACCTGCTTTTATGAAGGTGATGGAAAGTGTTATAACCAGATTCGGTTTTATGATAAAGAGGGTAGTTTTCTGGGATTCCACAGTAAGATTCTTCTCTGTGGAAATCACAACGATCCCCATGGGGGAGAAATCAATGAATTTGCAAGCTCACCACTCAGAACGTTCGAGTTCGAAGGAGTAACAATCGGTGGACTCATATGCAACGATATGTGGTCAAATCCCATGTGCACTACGTTGCATGATTCTCATCTAAGCCAGCAGTTATCAAAAATGGGAGCGCAGGTAATTTTCCATGCGGTCAACGGCGGGCGTGACGATAGTGAATGGGCGATCATTAACTGGAACTTTCATGCATCAAATCTCAGGATGCGTGCTTCATCGGGTGGGATCTGGATTGTTACCGCTGACAACTCATATCCGGAAAATCTCAAGAGTTCAGCTCCTTCAGGTGTCCTTGATCCGAAGGGAAATTGGGCCTGCCCAACTGAGCATAAGGGAGTTCAGTATTTTGTATATACAATTGAGTTGACTGACTAAATCAGTTTGAAACCATCAGACAATGAACAATAGCTATTTTTCAGTTCAAATAAAACCCGACTGGGAGGGATTTGTTAACTGTATACGCAGAGAAGGGAGGCCAGACAGAGTCCATTTTATCGAGCTTTTCCTGGATGAGGAGATTAAGATCGCCATCTGCCAGAGATTCAATATCATTGACCATCTTTCATTCAGTGATCCCGCTTTTCAATATAAAAGAGAGATGGCCATACAAAGATTTCTTGGGTATGATTATGTACGATGCGGGCTGGATGATTTTGTATTGCCGCTTGACCGGTTGGTTACTGCCGACACAGCCGGGATCGAAAGAAAAGATGGGAGGGCGTATATCAATGAACATACAGGTCCGATCACCAACTGGGAAGAGTTTGAAAAGTATCCCTGGCCTGATGCAGACAAATCCGGTACCCGGTCTCTGGAGTGGTACCAGGAAAACCTGCCTGACGATATGTGCATTATTGGAAGTGGTGGATTTGCCCATTTTGCCGAGTACATTAACTGGCTGATGGGATTTGAAACGCTCTGTTTTGCCCTGTTTGAGAACCGTGAACTGGTGAGTGCCATCAGCAAACGTCTTATTGAGATCTATGAAAAATCTGTTAAAAAATTTCTTGAATTCGACAGGGTGAAATTGACCTGGGGATCGGATGATATGGGTTTCAAAACAAGTCTTATGATCAGTCCGGAAGATACCCGCGAGTTCATTCTCCCCGGTCATAAACTGATGGCAGAGATCTCTCATAATGCCGGCCGACCCTATATGTTACACTCATGCGGACAGCTGGAATTGATTATGGATGACCTGATTGATGATATTGGAATTGATGCCCGGCATTCATTTGAAGACAATATTGAAGATGTGGTAACCGCTCACAAGAAATACGGACACCGGGTGGCGCATCTTGGTGGCATAGATATGGATTTTATCTGCAGAGCAACTGAGAGTGAAATACGAGAAAGGGTGAGGTATACCCTTCGGGAGTGCATGCCCAGCGGAGGATATTGTCTTGGAACCGGAAACAGTGTTGCCAACTATATCCCCCTGGATAATTACCTGGTTATGTTGGATGAGGGGAGAAAATTCAGTCTTTAATTGCAAAATATTTATAGCCAATGAAACACAAACAATCAACTATCATTTTACTGCTCTCTTTTGTTCTGGCGACCAGTGTAGCTATCGCCCAGGAAATCACTCAGGATGCGGCATTTTTGGAATCCTTACGTACAGAAATTCATCCTGACCGGGAGAACCCGGAGGTTCCGGATGATGTTGCGTATAAACTGAATGTTATTTTTGGAAATGCAGATGGACGTGATCTGACAGCAGATGTTTTTACCCCGGTAGCCACTCCTGAAAATCCCAGACCAGCCATTGTCTTCTTGCATGGCGGAAGCTGGATGTTCGGTGATCCCAGTCAGTTTCATTATCATGCCGGTTACCTGGCATCCAGGTACGGATTTTTCGCCATGTCGGTTGATTACAGACTCAGTGGGGAGGCACAGTTTCCGGCCGCATTACAGGATGCCAAGTGTGCGGTACGGTGGGTGCGTTCCAAAGCTAAAGAGTATAATATTGATCCTGAGCGGATTGTCATTGCAGGAGGATCCGCCGGAGGGCATCTCTCTTCCATGATGCTGACTACTGCCGGAGTTCCCGAATATGAGGGGAGCAGTGGTCATAATGAATATTCAAGTCATGTGAACCTGGGTGTTCTTTTTAATGGTGAATTTGATATGTGGGACCTGGTGGAGAAGGGTAGTTTGATCGGGGCCATGGAGCAATTTATGGGAGGTAAACCGGATGAGATTCCGGGTGTATATTCTGATCTCTCATCTGTTCATCGAATTCATAAATATGTTCCGCCGGTTCTGCTGCTGCATGGCATGGTGGATAATTGCGTTTCACATGATCAGTCGATTGCTTTTTACAACCGGCTCAATGAGGTGGGTGGACATGCGGAGATTGCACTCTATAATGACAAACCTCACGCATGGTTTAACAGGGAGCCGGACCGGACCATCACTGTGGAGCGTATGGAAAGATTTATTGTTGAACAGTTTAATCTTCCACCGGTTGAAGAGGGCCAATCCACAAAGGAGCTGATGAAGATGTCATCCTGGGAACGGGGAATATCGATCCATTCACCCTCTGATGAAGACCGTTTTGCATACCTCTGGTTCTATGAATGGCATTTGTTTGATGCGGTGCTGGCAGGAGAGCATACCCATGGTTCCCATGATTGGGATTGGACGGTTTCGCCCGATGGGATGAAGGCAGAAATGAAATCAGAATGGTTAAGCATGACCATGAATGCCACCGCTGACGGGGCCGACCTGATATTGAATATTACAAACAATTCGGAGCATGACTGGCCGGAGATTGCTGCTATCATACCTTGCTTCAATCCGGGACATGAAGGGACAGTTGAAGTCAATCCCCTGTTCCTTGATGAAGAGCATGACGATACATATTTTCTTGGGAAAAATGGATTGGATCTAATAAAGGGGGAAGCGCCGAGGGAGATCCATTTCAATCAAAATATGCTGCCTGCAATTATGGATTGGGACAAAGAGAATGAGGATGGAAATTTCGTGTTTGCAAGTGCAGAACATAATTATAAGTGGCCCACATCCGAAAGAAATGCTCATGCAGGCTTAATGATCCGTGAGTCGGAAGATAATGACATGGTGATGGGAATTGCCTGGGATGCATACATTTCTGCCCAGGGCCATAATCCCTGGCATTGCATGCATCTTTCAGTTAGGGTAGGTCCCCTCAAACAGGGAGAGACAAAAACCATTCGCGGCAAGATATACCTGTTTAAAGGAACCAAAGAGGATTGCTTAACTAAGTATAGAAGAGATTTTTGAGATCATAAGGATCTTGAAATTCCTGAGTAGTACCCGACAAACATTAAAAGAAATATGAAAGTAAAAAAAGTCTATTCTCTAATCAGTACCGTCCTTTTAATATATCTGTTAAGCCCGGCAGTAGCATTATGTGAAACAGGTATATCACTTCTAAAGGATGGAGGCAGCAAGTATAGGATCGTTATTTCAGAGAATCCGACCGATATTGAGAAGAGGGCTGCCGAAGTTTTTCAGAAGTATTTCAAAGAGATCAGCGAGGTGATCCTTCCGATTATTTCAGATAAGCAGAGGCAGGAAAAATATGAGATTATTCTGGGCCATAACAAGCATCTGGAAGCATATAAAGATGATATTCCTAATGTGGATCTGGAATCGGCTGGCTTTCTGATTATTACAAAAGGTAAAAGCCTTCTGATTTTAGGAGGCCGGGAGAATGGACTTCTGAATGGCGTATATAGTTTCCTGGAGCAGTATCTCAACTGCAGAATGTACACTTCCAGTACGGTTGTTATACCAAAGCGTAGGAGTATTCTCCTTCCTGAGATTCAGAATTTTCAAGTTCCGGTTTTTAAATACAGGGATGTTCACTACAAGGACGCTTATGAACCTGAATACGCCGAATGGCATGGTCTTGAGTATATCTTTCAAACCAGGATGGCACTGGGAGTTCACTCTTTTGATCGGCTCGTACCACCTGAAGAATGGTTTGACACACATCCTGAATATTATAGCTTGGTTGATGGAAAGCGCATGAATAAATCTCAATTATGTCTCTCTAATGAGGAGTTGGTAGATGTGGTAGAGGCCAGTTTGAGGAAAGAGATGAGGTTGAAGCCTCATATTAATAACTGGGGAGTGGGGCAGAATGACAATGACAGATATTGCCAGTGTGCCAGCTGCAAAGCAATTGATGAAAGAGAAGGTTCTCAAAGCGGAACAGTTCTCCATTTTGTCAATCAGATCGCCAATCGCTTTCCTGATAAAACTATCGTGACCCTGGCTTATCACTATTCGAGAAAAACACCAAAATATATAAAACCTGCTGAAAATGTAAACATTTTTCTATGCAGTATTGAGTGTAACAGGGGCAGGCCCATTCGCGGGGATTCTCTAAGCAAGGGCTTTATGGAAGATCTGCAGAATTGGGGAAAAGTGACCGATAACATTTGGGTTTGGGATTATGTGGTACATTTTAATGGTTACGTGAGCCCTTACCCCAATTTGAGAACATTGCAACCTAACATTCAATTATTTGCGGAAAATAATGCTGAGGCCATGTTCCAACAGGGTGACAACTATGGGGGAGGTGAGTTTTCTGAGCTCAAGGCCTACCTGATTGCCAAGCTTCTCTGGAATCCCTTTCAGGATATAGATTCCATAAGAGATGATTTTCTAACCGGCTATTACGGTGAGGCCGGTATTTTTATTGAGCAATACATAGATATCCTTCATGACGCATCAGAGTATTATGGTAAAAAACTACATCATCATATTGATCCTCTGAACCATACAGACGGTTATCTTTCTCCGGTGATGTTGAATATCTATAAGCGAATCTTCGATCGTGCAGAAGAGGCGGTTGAGAATGATTCTGCTTATTTGAAAAGGGTGAAAATAGCACGTCTTCCCCTGGAATATATTAATCTGGAGATTGCCAAAAGATTGGGACGGGAAGAGGGAGGATTTTTTGAGAAAGATTCTGTGGGGAATTCTATCCCAAGGACTGAAATGCTTGAAAAATTAGACTCATTTGTGAATATCTGTCAAGAATCCGGAGTTACATATCTGAAGGAGCGGGCAGTATCTCCTGACGAATACCTGGAGTCCAACAGACGGTCTGTGGAACAGAGTGCTCAACTTCATAAGGCCATCGGATGTCAAATACAATCCGAAATCGGAGCAAATCCTGATTATTCCGGTGGGAATACCGGTATTCTTACCGATGGTTTTCGTGGAAGCACAGACTGGACATATGCCTGGTTGGGATATGGCGATGATATTGAACTGGTTTTAGATCTTGGAGAAACTAAGGACATTGAATTGGTCCAGCCAGAATTTATTTTTGATCAGAGAAGATGGATATTCTTTCCTGAATATGTTGTGTGTTCAGTGAGTGAAGACGGGGAGCATTTTGTAGAGGTGGGGAGAGCGAATCACGATGTGCCTCTCATGCAAAGGGAACCTCTTATAAAAACATTTGACTTTGAATTCGAAAACCTTAAAACCAGATATATCAAGATATACGCAAAGAATATTGGCGTGAATCCAGCATGGCATCGCTTTAGCGGAGGTAATGCCTCGATTTTCATTGATGAAATTATCGTTAAATAATTGTGCTCAGTTTAAAAAATCATGAAGAACATAGAAAGAAACAAATCATTTTCCAAAGATTTTACATGGGGTGTATCCACTTCGGCATATCAAATTGAAGGTGCGGCATTTGACGATGGAAAGGGTCGGTCTGTATGGGATGAATTTTGCGGGAAGCCCGGAGCCATCTGGCATGGTCATAATAGTGATATAGCCTGTGATCATTACCACAGATACAGAGAGGATATTGCCTTACTGAAAAACCTGGGTGTAAAGGCATACCGCCTCTCCCTGTGCTGGCCACGCATACTTCCTGATGGTACCTGGCGCATCAATGAAAGGGGCATGGACTTTTATGACGCAGTGATTGATGAACTGCTTGAGGCAGGAATTGATCCTTTTATTACCCTTTTTCACTGGGACTATCCACAGGAACTGTATCTCAGGGGTGGCTGGCTGAATCCCGATAGTTCGCACTGGTTTGCAGAATATGCCGTAAAGGTAGCTCAGCGTTTTTCGGACAGGGTCACCAACTGGTTTACCCTGAATGAACCCCAGTGTTTTATCAGCCTGGGGCATTACCAGGGTATGCATGCTCCCGGATTAAAACTCTCATTAAAGGAGTCTCTTTTGGCCGGACATAATTCATTGCTGGCGCATGGCAGGTCGGTACAAGCCATCCGTGAAAACGCAAAACAACCTGTGAAAATAGGTTGCTCGTTTGCTACCCAGGTAAAGATTCCTGCTACCTCCAGCCCTCAGGATGTTGAGGCCGGCAGAAAGATGATGCTTGGTGTGATCAACAGGGACCTCTGGAACAACAGCTGGTGGATGGATCCTGTGCTTTTAGGCAAATACCCTGAGGATGGCATGAAACTATTCGGAAAGGATGTCCCTGATATTAAACCCGGAGATATGGAGATCATTCACCAGCCTGTTGATTATTGTGGTCACAATGTATATACCGCAAAAAGATTCAAAGCAGGTGTGGATGGAAATCCTGTTGAGGTGCCTCCTGCTGCCGGTTACAATATAACATCACAGGAGGATTGGGAAGTGGTGCCTGAAGGAATGTATTGGACCCTGAAATATATGTCGGAGAAGTATGACATTCCCATAATGATTACCGAGAATGGGCATCAGAATCTGGATTCTGTCTCTTTGGATGGGAAGGTCCACGATCCCCAACGTATCGATTACCTGCATCGGCATATTCTGCAGCTGAAAAAAGCCATGGATGAGGGTGTGGATGTGAGGGGCTATTTTGCCTGGACCCTGCTGGATAATTTTGAATGGTCATTTGGATACAGGGTGAGGGTTGGACTGGTCTACACCGATTACAATACACTTGAGAGGATCCCGAAAGACTCATTCCGATGGTATAGGGATCTGATTGCCTCCAATGGTGGAAACCTGTGAAAACAAGAAATGTAATAATAAACTCTATACTGTGATACATGAAAAGATTACCAATCACTTTTATGGTTTTAATGCTGGCAGGCATAGGAATAAGTTTCAGTCTTAAAGCCTCCGATACGGATCAGAACATTGCCCCGGATCCAGAAACCACGTCCCTTCATATTACAAACCAACCCGAAAGCGGGGTTTTCAAGCCACTGGACTGGATTGAGATCACAGGTGCTGAAAAGGGTGTTATCGTTGTATATGACGGTACAGGCAGGGAGTATGCCAGGGGAAATGCCGGGGAGACTTTTAAGTTCCAGGTGGGAGGTTCACTGGGTACACAAACAGCTTTTTTAATGAATAAGAAGGAGCAGGTTGTCGAAAGAATCACTTTTAAGGTTGACTGCCAAACTGAGATAGATGATGCCGGTGGAGAGTACAGTGAGCTTATGGATATTCTCTACTGGACCATGGTAAAAGGCCAGGGTGAAACTGAAATTGTCAGGTATGAAGGTGAGTTTTACTCCCTTTTCGTGCGATGGTTAAGGGATCATGTTCATACCATGAAGGGGATGAAATATTTTTATCCTGAACTGAAAAGCGGAATCGACCTGTATGCCAAATCCCAGAGAGAAGATGGAATGATATGGGACAATATCTATCCGCGGACCAAGGAGAAAAATTACAGCGATAAGCGTTTTGGGTATGCTGGGTTTATCAGGCCCATCGAAAACTCAACCTACGAGTTCAAAAGAATTCCGGTTGAAGCCGATGTGGAATATCTATTCTTCGAAGGACTCTATTATACATGGAAAGCAACAGGAGATGATGCCTGGATGGCATCAAAACTGGATAATGCCATGCTTGCTTTGAAATACTGTACTACTGATGAATACCGGTGGTCAGAAAAATACCAATTAGTTAAGCGCGGGTTTACAATTGATACCTGGGACTTCCAGGCAGATGAAGATGCTGCAATTACCGGGGATATAATGGTTATTGATAAGGACAAAACCCGTTTCGGAGTGATGTTCGGAGATAATACCGGATTAATAGTCGGCTGCCGTTATCTGTCTGAGATGCTCGATCATGCCGGCCGTGCATCTGAGGCACGGGAGGTTCGCCAGATGGGGAGAGATATCAAGCAACGCCTGGACCAGCTCTCCTGGAACGGTCGGTTTTATACCCATCATGTCCCGGAGGATCCGGGAATAGTGCGTGATCTGGGTGTGGATCATTCCAGGCTGGTTTCACTATCAAATGCTTACTCATTGAATCGTGATCTGACCCGGGAGCAGTGCAGAAGCATTATTCGGACCTATCAGGAGATACGAAGGGAGATGCCGGAATCATCCCCTGGTGAATGGTACGCAATCTATCCCCCTTTTGAAAGAGGCTTTAATAAGCAATCAGCCAAGTGGGAATACGTGAATGGAGGGGTGACGCCAATTGTCGCTGGGGAGCTTGCCCATGGTGCCTTCGAGAATGGGTATGAGGAGTATGGGGTTGATATTCTTAACCGTCTCAAAGCACTTGCTAAAAAAACTGACAATTACCTTCACTGTACATACCGCGGTGCAAAGGCTGAACCGCCGGAGCGTGATTTCACAAAATTGGATATTCAGTCCGTTGCCAATACCGATTTTTCGGGTGAAGGTGCAGATGGAGTGCCTGGCTGGACAGGACAGGGTGGTAATGATTTGCAGGAAATGATCACAGGGGAGCTTGAATTTCATGATATTCCCTTTACGGTGATTGATCCGGAAGATAACGGGCGACGTGCCTGCCTGGGACTCTCCGGAGCCAGCGGTTATGCCAGCCAATCCTCCCTTTCGGTGGGGGAGACTGCCGGTTCAATTTATCTTCTGCATACAAAGGCCGGTGGCGCAATGGCCGGATCCGTTACACTGCAGTATGAAGATGGCTCCTCTTACACCGACTATATTGCCAGTGGGAAAATAGGAGGCTGGTGGATGCCCAACGATCCCCCGAGAAACCGGAAAATGCCCGTATGCAAGGTGGCATGGCGCGGGGGTAATGAGGTCTTTCACAATGTGGGAGTTTTCGTCTACGGGTTGAACAACCCCCACCCCGAGAAGGTGATAAAATCCATTGATTTTGAAGGAGTTAAAAATAACACAAAGTGGTTTGTGCTGGGTATAACATTGAGTGATGCCCCGGTCTTTTTTGACCCGGGTGCCATATCTTACGGAATCCCCGATAACTGGGGAGCTGCAGCTGTGGTATATGCCCTGGTAGAGGGACTGGCAGGAGTAAAGGATGATGGCGTGGCCTTTGACAGGGCATTGTTGTCTCCGAGATGGTCTGCGTCTGAAGTGAGTGAAGTTAATGCAACAATAAAATATGAAGCATCGGGTGGGTATCTGAGCTATTCCTATAAACATGATGCAGAGAGGCAGGAACTTGACCTGCAATTCACCGGGACAGCAGATAAAACAAAAGCAGAGGTATTGCTTCCCAAAGCACTGCAAGTTTATTCTGTCACTTTGGATGGAGAGAAAGTGAACCATACCCTGAAGCAGGTCGGAGAATCAGCATATGTTTGTCTTGATGTGGATGGCCCTGAAGTACATCATCTTAAGATTCATCTTACATCCTATTCCCAGGCAGCTGGATCATTGCTGAAAATAGAAGATATCAGAATTCGGGATCCTTTTATCTATGCCGATCAAAAGAGTAAAACCTACTTTATGTATGCCCAGTCAGCCAATCGTGCTGTTAGCGATTTCACTGGCGTGGAGGTTTATATCAGTAAAGATTTGATAAACTGGAAAGCACCCCGCCCCGTGCTGACATTGCCTGATAACGCAGGTATCAAATCGGTTTGGGCGCCTGAAATGCATCAATACAATGGCAAGTTCTATCTCTTTGTTACATTGACCTTGAGAGATACTCTGCCTGAAAATAAACCTGTAGAAAAAGATAACTGGCCGGGTATGCATATCCGTGGTACTCATCTCTATTATGCCGACAGTCCGCTGGGTCCTTTTCAAGCATTTAAAGGAACTTCACATACACCTGAAGAGTGGATGGCATTGGATGGCACTCTTTTTATTGAGGAGGGCAAGCCCTACATGGTCTTCTGTCACGAATGGGTACAAACCATCGATGGCACCATGGACTACGTTCAATTAAAGGATGACCTTTCAGGCACAATCGGTGAACCGCAGCTTATGTTCAAGGCATCCGCTGCCCCGGGTGCACGGCAATCCCCGGAGCTGGGTAAAGTAACAGATGGATGTTTCCTCTACAGGAGCATGCAGAGCAACAGATTGTTTATGATATGGTCCACCATGCTTCCCGAAAAAGGATACTGCGTTCTTTTAACTCATTCCGAATCAGGCAAAATCAGTGGTCCATGGAAGGAGCAGAAGATCATTTATGAGCAAAACGGCGGACACGGTATGATCTTCAGCTCATTTGACGACCAGTTGATGATGGCACTTCACCAACCAAACAGCAGTCCGGGTGAACGGCTTCATCTCTTTCAAATTACGGAGAGTGGGGACACGATGGATATTAAAAACGAAGTAGATCTGAACTAAACACTGATTGGGTCATGAGAGCCAGAAAAGTTCTTCTGAAACTGATAATTGCAGTCCTCATTGTGGCAGTCATGCCACAGTTTGTTCGGGCAGGCAGTGGCGGCAACGGGCCCAACATTATCCTGGTGTTTATCGATGACATGGGTTGGGCAGACCTTTCATGCTTTGGCAGCAAAGATGCAAGAACACCAAATATCGATCGGATGGCGGCCGAAGGGATAGCGTTCGAACAATTCTACGTCAATTCGCCCATATGTTCACCATCTCGTGTAGCGATCTCAACCGGACAATATCCACAGCGTTGGGGGATCACTTCATACCTGAACAATTATGAATTCAACGAGCAACGCGGTATGGCTAACTGGCTTGATCCAAAAGCGCCAATGCTTGCTCGTAATTTGCAAGAAGCAGGTTACTCCACCGGACACTTTGGCAAGTGGCACATGGGTGGTCAAAGAGACGTGGCTGATGCGCCGCCGATCACTGATTACGGTTTCGATGAGTCCCTGACCAACTTTGAAGGAATGGGCCCGAAACTTCTGCCGCTTACCATGGAGCCTGGATGGGAGGAGGCTGGCCGTATCTGGGCCGATGCGGAAATGCTCGGCGGACCCGTCACATGGATGCAGCGCTCAATCATTACCGGCGGATTTGTGGATGCTGCCATGGTATTTATCAAGAAGGCGGAGGCCGAAAAAAAGCCTTTCTACATCAACGTTTGGCCCGATGATGTGCACTCTCCTTTCTTTCCTCCGGTAGAGAAATGGGGAGAAAACAAACGAGAATTATACCTGGCAGTGCTGGAGGAGATGGACCGGCAGCTGGCCCCCCTTTTCGATTATGTGCGGGGAAGAAAGGATCTGCGTGACAACACCCTGATCCTGATTTGCTCCGACAACGGACATGAGCCTGGTGCAGGAGAGGCGGGGATACTAAAGGGGTGCAAAACCAATCTGTATGAAGGTGGAATACGGTCGTCACTGATTGCGTGGGGACCAGGCCTGGTGAACAGGGAAGCTGTGGGCACAAGAAATAAAACATCGGTATTTGCAGCCATCGACTTTGTACCCTCCCTGCTCAAACTGACCGGAGTAACCGCACCTGCTAAAGTAACATACGACGGTGAAGAGATACTCAATACGCTTCTTGGGAAGGCTGAAACATCCCGAAAGGCACCCATCTTTTTCAGCCGTCCCCCGGATCGCAAGGATTTCTATGGCTTTACGAACCTGCCCGACCTGGCTGTGCGAAAAAGTCAATGGAAACTGCTTTGTGACTATGACGGTGGCAGGGCAAGCCTGTTCAACGTAATCACCGACCCAGGCGAATCAACAAATCTTGCAGGGGAATATCCTGAGATCACAAACGATTTGTCAAAAAAGGTCACAACCTGGTATCGATCAATACCGTCACACCAATAACATGTATAGCAATATGACCTACAAAAAATATATCAGAACCGCCGGACTTCTTATCTGTCTTACGCTCATTCATGCAGGGAATTTATTTGCAGAGATGAAACAACCGGATAGCGAGCAACCCAATATCCTGCTGATCATGGCAGATGATATGGGTTATTCTGATATTGGCTGCTATGGTGGAGAGATCAATACCCCAAACATAGACCGGCTTGCAGAAGAGGGATTGCGATTTTCGCAGTTTTACAATAATGCGATATGCTGTCCTACCCGGGCATCACTGCTAACCGGCGTGTATTCACATCAGGCCGGTATGGGAAATATGGTTATGCATGAGGTGGGTGGTGGAAAACCCGGTCCATATCAGGGCTACCTGAACGATAAAAGTGTAACCATTGCGGAAGTTTTACAGAATGCAGGCTACAGTACTTATATGTCGGGTAAATGGCATGTGGGTGAATTCAGGCCGAATTGGCCGACGGATCGTGGATTTGATCACTCTTTCAGTTTGATTAGCGGTGCGGCCAATTATTTTG
>JAOZUK010000671.1 GCA_029938715.1 Bacteroidales bacterium
ACTCTTTTTTTCTTGCAAAAGAAGCTAAGGCTGAAAAGCCGTTATTTATAAATGCGCTTGCATCCGGAAAAAACGCTGCCGAATCTGCACATCAATACCTATTGGGTATGCCTGTTCAATGGGGACGGGGTTTTGGGGAAGCATCCGGCAATGTGAAAGAATGCTCCCCCCCCTTTCGTCGGGCAAAAAACAAAAGTTCCGGGCAACAAAAAAAAGACCTTATTCAAAGCATTAAAAATCAGAAAAAAAATCGAACAGTTTTTACCAAAGATGATGCCATATCCCATGCCAAACGCTGTATGAGCTGCGGGCGACCATTTGATGCCAATACTACATGCTGGTATTGTCTGCCGTGTGAAATTGAATGCCCTTACGGAGCACTGGAAGTTAAAATTCCCTATTTGGTCAGATAAGCAAATAGGGAATTTTAGTATTAAGGGTACCTTGAAAAATTAGAATTTTCTTCTCAAGTAGAGGCGTAGTGCAAAATTTACCACCACAACAAAAAGTTGGGGACGGTAAGCGAGGTACGATAACTCCGAGAAGGCAATTTTTCAAGGTGGTCTTAAAGGAGACTGCATTTCAATAGATGATAGAAGCAAAACCTAAACTCAAAAGGAAGGAGACTGAAAATGAAAAAAATTTTTCTTACGATGTTGATTCTTATGTGTGTTGGTGTGTTGGCAACAACCGCTGCTGCCGAGCCTAAAAAGGGCGGTACCCTCACCGTAGGCGTTCCTGCGGATGCTGTGGGCCTTGACCCCCATAAGACACGGGCATATTCATCAGCTCTTATGCTCAAAACGATTTACGAAGAGTTAGTAGCGCTTTCTGCTGATGATAATGTCATGCCTGGTCTGGCTAAAAGCTGGACCATTAGCGATGACGGTCTGGTTTACACGTTTAAGCTTAGAGAGGGTGTCAAGTTTCATAATGGTCGCGAGATGATTGCTCAAGATGTGAAGTATTCATACGAACGCCTGCAGGATCCCAAGACCAAAGCACCCCGCCTGGGACCGGTCAAAAAGATCAAAGACATTAAAGTTCTTGATAAATACACAGTGCAGTTCACCTTAAAAAAGGCAACAGCAGCCTTTCTAATTTTGAATGCTAATCCTGGAAGAATTTTTGCCATAGTGCCAAAAGAAGAAGTAGAAAAACAGAATGGCACCCTGAATATTCCTGTTGGCACCGGTCCATACAAGTTCGTGGAGTATAGCCCGGATCAACATTTCATCGTTGAGCGGTTTGAAGGATACACACAGCCTGAAATTCCCAACAGCGGTATGGGTGGCTATCAGCCTAGCTATGTAGATCGTATTAAATATATTCCGATCAAGGAAGCTACTGTTAGGGATATTGCTCTGAAAAAAGGTGAAATTGATTTTAGTGCCAGGATATCTTTTGATCAATGGGATGATATGAAATCTGCCAAAGGAATTCGTATAATATCTGGCCCGGGTGCATCTGTTGTAGCTATCACTTTTGGGATTAAAAACAACCCGTTATTTCAAAATAAAGCTTTCCGGCAAGCTGTTGCTTATAGTTTAGATCGACAAGCTGTTCTGGATGGATCAGTTTGGGGACATGGTGTGCTTAATTCTTCTCTGGT
>JAOZUK010000672.1:0-242 GCA_029938715.1 Bacteroidales bacterium
TGTTTAGCTTGTATTGGGCAATGAAGTTATTATTATCAAAAAACAGCATCCACACTAAGAAGACGAGGAGAGTGTAAAAGTATTTGTTGTTAATCCGGTGGAAAATGGTTTCTAGCATGCTGTTGCAAATGTAGCTAATGTCTGTGTCTTTCGGCAAGGAGTTGGTGAATAATTTATAAGCATGGTGGTGTTGATAAGGTGGGCGGTAGGCGGTAGGCAGTAGGCAGTAGGCAGTAGGCAGT
>JAOZUK010000672.1:252-1607 GCA_029938715.1 Bacteroidales bacterium
TTATCGAAGTATTGTGATAGCATGTTGGTTACTGGTTACTGGTTACTGGTTACTGGATGCTGGATGCTGGATACTGGATGCTGGATGCTGGATACTGGTCACTGGTTTTGAGTTTTAAGTTTTGAGTTTTGGGTTTGTTTAGGATTTAGGGTTTAGAGTGGGAGTATTCAGAAAACTGTGTCACCTTGTTTCTCCCAGGGAAAGCCCTGGAGGTCGTAGACCGGAAGGGCTTTCCCTGCAAAGTTATAATTTTATAAGTGCTTCTCATATCGGTCTCCAAATTTATCTGCAAGCTCCTGCTGGACACTTATCCAGCCATAAGCCTTTTTCTTCCAACTCTTCTGGTTGTGCATTAAGGTGAGATATAGCTGTTTTATCAAGCCTTTTTCATTAACCCAGGCTCCTTTAGATTTGGTTACCTTTCGCATAACCCGATGAAGAGCCTCTACAGGATTTGTAGTGTATATCATCCTACGAATGTTTTGTCCAAAGTCCATAAATGCCATAAGTTCATTCCAGTTCTTTTCCCATTTAGGTCGGATTCCTTTGTATTTACTATCCCATTTTACACCAAAGGCTTCTAAGGCAGCTTCTGCCTGTGTCCGGTCTGCTGATCCATATACTTTTCTTAAGTCACTGCAAACGGCTTTCAGGTCTTTATAGCTAACAAAACGAGTTGAATTACGCACCATATGTACAATACATCGCTGAATAATGGATAAAGGGAAAAGTTCATCGATTACCTGTTTAAATCCAGCCAGGCCATCAATACTGAAGAACAAAACATCTTCTACTCCGCGTCTTTTAAGATCCTCTAAAATCAATCCCCAATGCCTTGCACCTTCTGCATCACTCAAATATAGACCCAGCAAATCTCGCTGACCATCAACGGTTATGGCGTAGACAGAATAAGCAGCTTTATTCTGAACTGTCCCTTGATCACGAACTTTAAAATGTATTGCATCCAAATAGACAATGGCATAACAAGAGGCAAGGGGGCGCTGTTGCCAACTTATGATTTCATCCCATACTCGGTCGGTTACTGCACTAATAGTCCCCGCACTTACCTCTAATCCATAAAGCTCCCTTAACTGATGACGAACATCGTCTACGGATTGACCACGCGCATAAAGGCTAAGGATAACATGATCCATACCGCCACTTAACTCACGCTCCCATTTCTTTATTAATTGAGGATCATGACTGCCATCTCTGTCTCGGGGTGTGACCACTTGCATTGGGCCAACACGACTCCTGACAGTCTTCTCCATATGTCCATTTCTACGGTTAGATTTTCCTTGTTGAGAATCCTCTTGTAAGTGTTGATCCATCTCGCCCTCTAAAGAAGCATTTAC
>JAOZUK010000673.1 GCA_029938715.1 Bacteroidales bacterium
CCGAAAAAATGGCATCCCGGAGCTGGTACAGCACACAGACCACTGCTTATGTGCTGTTGGCCATTGGGAAGTTTGTCGGTGAATCGGATGCCTCAGGAGCCATGGAGTTTGAATATACGCTTAACGGAAAGCGTCAGAAGGTCTCTGTAAGTGCTCCCATGGAAAGAGTGGAGCTTCCATTCGATGGTGAGAAGGGAGGGAGTATTGAACTAAAGAATACGGACTCGCGAAATCTGTTTGTTAATCTGCAGCTTGATGGGATTCCTTTGGATCAGACGGTGGAGGATGAGGCCAGTGATATTCGAATGGAGGTCCTGTATCTGGATATGGAAGGAAATCCGATGGATCCTTCACGGATTGAGCAGGGAAGCGATTTTATAGCAGAAGTGACACTGACCCATCCGGGGATCCGGGTAGATTACAAGGAACTGGCACTGACCCAGATGTTTCCTTCGGGATGGGAGATCAGGAACCTGAGACTGGATAACATGGAGTCTTCGAAAGTCAAGAGCAAGCCCGACTATCAGGATATCCGGGACGACCGGGTGTACAGCTATTTTGGGCTGGACAAAGGGGAGACCAAGACTTTTGTGGTGATGCTGAATGCTGCCTACCTGGGAGAGTATTTTCTTCCGGCAGTCTATTGTGAGGCGATGTACGACAATGGGATACATGCCACAAGGTCCGGGAAATGGGTCAAGGTGCTGAGGCAGGAATAGAAGATTAAATCTGAGCTCGTGGATGTTGCCGGCTGGTTGAGACGATACAGGTATTTGCTGATTACACTTGGAGTGATCGGCATCGCCTTTTTGTCACTTCCGGTGGTCCGCTTTGAGGAAAACACCAACACCATCCTTGAAAACCAGGATGGGGAATTGTTATCGGCCCGTATTACCGCCGACGGACAATGGAGGTTTCCTCCCTGTGACAGTGTTCCT
This sequence comes from Bacteroidales bacterium, assembly GCA_029938715.1. Taxonomy (GTDB): domain Bacteria; phylum Bacteroidota; class Bacteroidia; order Bacteroidales. The sequence goes on from JAOZUK010000673.1 coordinate 939, forward strand.
CATAAGCTGAGCCAGTGTATCCGCTTCTACGAGGATGAATATTTTAACTTTCATCCGGGGATCAACCCGGTCTCACTGAGTAAGGCACTGTTTCGGAATATACGGGCGGGAAGGATTGTAAGCGGGGGGAGCACCATTAGCATGCAGGTGGTCCGTTTGTCCAGAAAAGGGAAACCCCGGACCATCACTCAAAAAGTGATCGAAATGGTGCTTGCCCTCAGATTGGAACTGGGTCTGAGCAAGGAGGAGATTCTCGGGCTCTATGCTTCATATGCCCCATTCGGGGGAAATGTGGTAGGTATAGATGCAGCGGCCTGGAGGTATTATAGCAGGCCCGCCCATAAATTGTCCTGGGGAGAAGCGGCCACCCTGGCTGTCCTTCCAAATGCTCCTGCCCTGATCTATCCGGGTAGAAATCAGGAGGCTCTGCGTCTTAAACGAGACGGACTGCTGCAAAAGCTTGAGATGAAAGGGGTGATTGATTCCACAAGCAGTGAATTGGCCAGTTACGAGTCTCTGCCTTCCAGACCACATCCCTTGCCTCAGCTTACTCCGCATTTACTTGACCGGGCTGAAAAAGAGGGGCTGGCAGGAAGCAGGGTGCGTACCACCATCGATCTGGCCCTGCAGGAAAGAGTAAGCATGCTGGTTGAGAGGCACCATCAGCA
>JAOZUK010000016.1:0-28482 GCA_029938715.1 Bacteroidales bacterium
GAAAAGGTACTGGACAAACACCGGTGAAAATATCCTAAAACTTCTGGTCATTAAATCACTGCTTGATTGAACCTGTAATGACTCAAAGAAAAAAACTCAGACTGCCCCTGTTGGTATTTCTGTTTACCCTCTTCTTACTCTCTTTTGTCCAGATGAAGGTAGAGAATCCCATGTTGTTGCTGGAACGGTTCATCAAAGGAGGCGGCTGGGTCGAGATAGGAATCATTGGCCTTTATGGTGGTCTTGTGGCATACCATATGCAGTTCCCCCAAAAGGTGCATAAATGGAGGAAATATACCTGGTTCGCCTTTTCAGTAGTATTCTTTTCACAATTACTGCTGGGGCTATCCGGATTTGAGAAATTCCTCATGACCGGCAAACTGCACCTGCCGGTCCCCATGATGATTCTGGGCGGTCCCATCTACAGGGGACACCCCTCGGTTATGACCATCCTCTTTCTAAGTACTGTGATTCTCTCCGGCCCGTCCTGGTGCAGCCACCTCTGTTATTTCGGGGCCATAGACTCACTAGCTGCAGGAGGAAAAACCAAACGCACTCCCATGCGAAATAAATGGGCTCTGAAATTTACCGTGTTGATTCTTGTTGTGGCTTCAGCCATTGCACTGCGATGGATGAAGGTTCCCGTTCTTACAGCCACACTCATTGCTGCGGGTTTTGGAATTATCGGTCTTGGAATTATTCTTTTCATCTCACGGAAAGAGGGCCGGATGGTTCATTGCTCTGCCTATTGTCCCATTGGAACCATAGTGAATCTGACTCGTTTTATCAATCCCTTTCGGATGCATATCGACGACAGCAGCTGTACCGATTGCATGGTCTGCACCAGCCACTGTAAATACGATGCGTTGAACAGATCAGATATTGTCAATCGCAAACCCGGGTTAACCTGCACCCTTTGTGGAGATTGTGTTTCATCCTGTCATTCCAATTCTATTAAATACAGCTTCCTGAAGCTCTCCCCCGAAGCTGCAAGGAACCTCTATCTGTTCCTGACCATTTCTCTTCACGCAACCACCATGGCTCTTGCCCGAATGTAAAATATATTCATTACTTTTAGGTAAGATCACTGCGGCCCTGTTATGAATCAGATTACCAGCTTTTTTGAAGAGTCAGTTGGATTAAGTCCCCCGAACCAGAATAAAATTCTATACTCAATAATAATTTTAGTGGTTCTGGGAATTATTCGATATACCATACAGAAGATTGTCTGGAGGTTAACTGAAGATCCCAAAACACGATATACCTGGAAACGCACTGCCTCCTTTACCGTAGGTTTCCTGAATATAATTCTTATTGGGAGCGTCTGGGTTAAAGGCATTGGCGAGTTTGGAGCTTTCCTGGGTCTGCTCACAGCAGGACTCGCTATAGCCCTTAAAGATCCGTTGACCAACATTGCAGGTTGGATCTTTATACTTACACGCAAACCATTTAACGTAGGCGACCGAATTCAGATCGGAGATAATGCCGGTGATGTAATTGACCTGCGCCTGTTTCAGTTTACCCTGCTGGAAATAGGGAACTGGGTGGATGCCGACCAAAGTACCGGCAGAATCATCCACGTCCCAAATGGGACGGTCTTTACCAAGAACCAGTCCAATTACAGCTCGGGCTTTGAATTTATATGGAATGAAATCCCGGTGCTTTTGACATTTGAAAGTGACTGGAAGCTGGCCAAAGATTTACTTAATAGCATTGTACGGGACCATGCCGAAAACCTATCGGCCGATGCAGAAAAAAGGATCATCGAAGCCAGTAAGAAATACATGATATTTTACCAGTACCTTACTCCCATCGTATATACCTCTGTAAGAGATAGTGGTATTCTGCTTACCATGCGCTATATCTGCGACGCCCGCAAAAGAAGAAATTCTGAGCATGAAATATGGGAAGATGTTTTAAACGCGTTTGCCCGGCAGGGAGAGATCGAATTTGCCTATCCCACTCAGCGGTTCTTCAATCGGAATATTGAGAATGAGGACTCACCGCTCTGATCCGAACCTTCCGGTTTCACAAATCACCTCATGGTATTAGTCATGGTTGAGGGAACACAGATGATGAAATCCGCTTTCCCCTGAGAGTCCTCTTCCAATTCACTTACCACATCCTGGGTAACTGTGGAGATAGTCACAATATTCAATTCCGAATTGGCCCTATTCAGAAACCAGTTCATGCTCTCAAATTCGTCTGAGTGGTATGCACCATGGTAATGAATAAACAGCTTGCCCGAGGACCAGTTTTCCATAATAAAGTGAGTCATGGTGGCATCCTTAATGGCCTGTGCATCGGCCAAATTTATACTACCGTGTCCCTGCGGTCCTCCGCCGTGAATCAACTGGTTATAACAATTGAGGGAGGTGTCATACTCCAGTGGCAAAGGAGCTATGTATGCTTTTGCTTCTTCACTGAGCTCATCCAACACCGAAACTCCTTGCTTAAATACCGAGTTGGCATATCGCCTGGGTATATTGGTGGCAATGAATGCCAGGTCGTTCTCCTTTGCAAATAAGACCAGAGGTTTGTAATCGGTTTCGTAGTTCTTCCACAGCCTGGCCTCCTCTTCAAATTTTACCTCGCTGATCAGGTCACTTAGATACTCATCCAGGAGAAGTTGGTTATCGGTTTCGAACATTTCTGCTCCCAGCATCAGATCCCCGCCCTTTGCTTCATACAACTCTTTGGTAAGTTCAATCTGAAGCCAGTGGGAAATCGGATTGGTATGGTGCTCACCAAACAAGACAACATCGGCTCCTTTGGCAGCCTCAACCATTTTGTCATACTTTACCTTTTTCCCATTCTCTCTGTAAAGCTGGTAAGCCGGCTTCTGGCCAATGGCCGAAACGGCAACCAATGCAGTAAGTAGGAATAGCGTTGAAATCCTTTTGGTGATCTTACCTGTTGAGATATGCATCGGTATATGTTTTAAATTAAGCAAAAGTAAGTTTTTTTTCAATTGATCCTTTTCCTGTTTAAATTGTTAACATTTCATAACAAGTAGAACGCACAATGGTTCCAAAAAAGAGAATATTAATCCTGTTTTTTCACCCGCTCGCCCATAAATCGAGGGTGAACCGCGTGTTAATCAATTCGGTAAAAGAGATGGAAGGCATCACAATTAAAAATATGTATGATCTTTATCCCGATTTCCATATAGATGTCAAAGCCGAACAAAGAGATTTATTGAATCACGATTTAATTATCTGGCAGCACCCCTTTTACTGGTATAGTTCTCCCTCTCTTTTGAAGGAGTGGATTGACCTTGTGCTTGTACATGGCTTTGCTTATGGAAGAGAGGGTAAAGCACTCGCTGGCAAGCAAATAATGACCGCCATTACTACGGGTGGACGTAACGAAGCCTATATTCCTGAGGATGGCAAAAGGTACTCCGTCCCACAGTTGCTGGCTCCCTTTGAGCAAACTGTACACCTCTGTCGCATGAACTATCTTCCTCCATTTGTGGTTCATGGCACCCACTTGCTTGAAGAGCGGGATATTCTTGAAGCCGGATCAAACTACAGAAAAGTGATTCAAATGCTTCGTGATGAGAGTCTGAGTGAAGAGGAGATCCGGAAAGAAAACTATATCAACCATATTATTTTGTAACATCATGCATCAACAGGACTTTTTTCACCAGGCTCTCATTTACCTGATAGCAGCTGTAGTATCGGTTCCCATTGCAAAACGACTTGGTTTTGGCTCGGTACTGGGTTACCTGCTCGCGGGTATGGCCATAGGACCATTTGTCCTTGGTCTCATTGGCACTGAAGGCGAAGATGTCATGCATTTTGCCGAGTTTGGAGTGGTTATGATGTTATTCCTGATCGGACTTGAATTAAAGCCAAACCTTCTCTGGCAAATGAGAAGATCTATTTTTGGGCTGGGTGGTTTACAGCTGCTTCTTACCTCCGCTGTGATTGGAGGTGTGGCAATTTTATTGGGTCAAACCACCGGAGCCGGAATAGCCATCGGGCTGATGCTGGGGCTCTCTTCCACAGCGATTGTTTTGCAAACCCTCGCTGAAAAAGGGTTGATTAAACAGGCATCGGGACAGGCCTCTTTTTCAGTGTTGTTGTTCCAGGATATTTCTGTGGTACCCATCCTTGCCCTGATCCCACTACTGGCAGTAAATATTTCTACAGGTGCTGCCTCGAACCAGGACGATATCAGGCGCATTGCAGGAATGGAAATTACCGGTTGGGTACAGGTGACACTGATTCTGCTGGTCATTTCAGGAATTGTTGTGGTGGGACGCTATTTTGCCAGGTATATTTTCAGGATCATCGCACGAACCGGTTTAAGAGAAATTTTCACCGCCACCGCACTTCTGCTGGTTATTGCTATCTCAATGGCCATGGACCTGGTGGGTCTTTCACCGGCATTAGGAGCCTTTCTGGCGGGAGTAGTGCTTGCAAACAACGAGTACAGGCACGAACTGGAAGCCGATATTGAACCTTTTAAGGGACTGTTGCTGGGCCTGTTCTTTATTTCAGTGGGTGCCAGCATAGATTTTAAACTGTTATTGGGTTCGCCAGGAATGATTTTCGCACTTCTGTTTGGTCTGATTGCCATCAAGTTCATCATCCTGTTTATTCTTGGAAAATTTTTTGGCATCAAGGGCGGCCAAAACACCCTCTTTGCCTTTTCCCTGGCCCAGGGAGGCGAGTTTGCCTTTGTGCTGGTCTCTTTCAGCCTTGAAAACTATGTAATCAGCCCCGAAACTTCAGGAATTCTTTTCCTGGTAGTGGCCCTCTCCATGGCCATCACTCCTCTGTTGTTGCTGTTTAACGACAGAGTGATTTTCCCTCTGGTCTTCCGGTCAGAAAACACTCAGGAGCATGATCAAATTAAGGAGAGTGGAAACGAGTTGATCATAGCCGGGTTTGGAAGATTTGGAGTAGTAATGGGAAGGTTCCTTATAGCCAACGGATTGAAAGCCACCATTCTGGATAACAATCCGGATAACATTCAGGTACTGAGAAAGTTTGATTTTAAGGTCTATTACGGAGATGCCACCAGGGCAGACCTGCTTGCCTCGGCAGGAGCTAACGAGGCAAAGGTGCTGGTGGTTGCGGTGGATGATAAACAGCAATCGCTTAAAATCGTTGACCTGGCCAAACGAAATTACCCCCATCTGAAAATTCTGGCCCGGGCCACCGATATGGATCACACCTATGAACTGATGAAGCGGAAGGTGGCAGGATACAATAGGGATACATTTGAATCTTCACTTAACCTGGGAGTTCAGGCCCTCACTCACCTGGGTTACAACAATTACCAGGCACACCGCCTGGCACAGACCTTCCGGCAGCACAATCGAAAAGTGATCCAGGAACTTTTCCACCACCACCTGGATGATGAGAAAAAATACCTCTCCGAAACCAAAAAATATGCCAGCGAGCTGGAAGAACTACTCCGTACCGAAAAAGAGGAGAGGGGACATGAACAGGATTGCTCCTGGGATGTCACTTCCCGCAGGGAAGAGACCCAACAGCTACAAAAGAATGGCATTAAATAACAGTTTAAAGGAGGTTTGAGTGGAAGCTCTGAACTGTGGATTAAATCCATAGAACACAAACTGCCCCTTACCTTTCTGCATCCAGATCATGGCTGCCTTATTTCCCATCTTCTCCTCACCTGAAGCATAACCCGACATAAGCACCTCTTTTTCGGGATAGGTGCCTATCACTCTTCGGTCCATATCAAACCTGGGAACCGAAGTCTGAAATACGGGTCTGCCACGTGAAAACACCCCAATGCTTTCAGGCATTCCAAGGGTCAACGGATGCCCCTTAAGTACATCTACCTGCAGCAGGCTTCCCGGCACATAGAGCCCATCTTTGGCAAGGGCTGGTGAAAGATCTCTGAAAGGCAACTGAAACTCTTCCACAGTCTCACCGTGCTTAATCTTAAGTAACCCTTCGAACAGCCTTGTGGACCGGCCCCATGCAATTACAATCCCCCCCTGATCGCTGAAGGTCATCAGGTTCTCTAATCCTTCCTTATCCATCCCCTTCACATAGTCGGGATGGTAGCTGCCTATGTAGTAGGAGTCGCCCGACTTCCTTTTGCCCGTCATCAGGATCGACTTATCGTTATCGGGAAAGATGATTACATCAAACTCTTCGGACAGGTTGGTTTCGGGAAACTGATCGGGGTGTAACACAGTGAATGGAATCTTGTAGGTATCGAATACATACCTGGTCCAGCCAGCATCCATGTCATGAAAATAGGTCTCCACCAGTGCGATGCGGGGCATCTCCAGCGGTGTACTCTTGAATTCATCCTCATCAGAAATCACCCCGGGCTGGATGGGCAATGCTTCCAAAATGCCATCCAGAACTTCTCTCTTTTTTCCGGTAAAAACCAGGAAGCTGCCCCTGGTATAGGTCTCATCGCCCACCTTTGCATCCATTTCCAGACGCTCCACTTTCAGGCCCTTGGACAATGCAGTAAAAGCTGTGCGAAATGACTCATTTGCCTCCACCGGAAGAATCACTGCATGAACCTCCCCCTCTATGGATTCTGAAAGGTCATAGATGCCCTCAATGGGGCTAAGCTTGCTTTCAAGCTCTTCACTTCGAATATCAATTTCATTGGAAGTCACATACCTGTGCAAGGGAAGTGACCAGCTGGTGATATCGTAGGGTTTGATCAATTTGCCACCCGGAGTATAGTGTCTCGCCGGGAACTCCTGGGTTTCCATTACCTCTTTGATAAAAGCCCTGAAAGGTTGAGCCAGCGGGATAACCACATCGCCCTTCTTATAGAGCTTTCCATCCAATACCATCTGATCAGATAGCCTGTAAACCTCAATTCCCTGTTCCTTCATGAGGTTCACCAGGTTCACCAATTCGCCACCATCGTGTTGCTTTTCAGGCATGATATAGTAGTAGGGAGCTTCGGTTTTACCCAGCTCCACCTGCTCACGGCACATTCTGTTTCTAAAATCCAGGATATCTTCCCTGTAGAGCGATGCGGTTTTGATGATCGACATGGTCGATGATATTTCATAATTCACAATATCACCTAATCGCCACCATCCGCCCTCCCAGGGTAGCAGCATATTGATGCTTTTCTTGTATTCAGACAGGCCCTTTCCCGACACCCTCAGTTCAGAGGGCTCAATATAGATGGGAGAAGCCGTTTGCACACTTGCTGCCTCTGTAAGAAACCCAATGACATTCTTCCAGATACAGGTTTCAGTAGAACCGGGCCAGTAATCATCGAAAAGATAGTGCTGTGATACACCTGCATGGCCTTCGGCAGTCATGTCGGTAGCCATATGCTGGCCGAACACGCCTCCCCAGTGAAAAATCCCAGCAGGCACATTCTCAGCAACGGGGTCGTGATTGGGTGGAACAAAATAGCGGGCGCTTGTGGAACCCATCTGATGCTTCTCCACAAAGACCTGTGGGAACCAGGTCTGATTATAAATCCTGGCGATGGCGCGGCTATCGTCCTGGGTAAGGATCACAAAGTCACGGTTGTTATCGTGTCCCACATACTTATGGTAAACCTGAGGAAGGGAGGCCCCTTCATACTTGGTTCCCACATACTTTTTATAATTCTCAACAATCAGATCCATCCCATCGGGATTGTGGCAGGGGACCATCATATAGACCACATTATTGAGCCATTCCAGCTTCTTCTCATCGGTTGTAGTGGCAAATTCGTATGCTATCAGGGAGGCCGACTGCGAGGGTGCCACCTCTGTGGAGTGCATGGAGAGGGTGGCCAGTACAAACACTTTCCCCCCGCTGATCATCTTCTTAAGTTCTCCTTTCTCGATATGAGGATTTAGAGCCAGTTGACGATTCACCTCCTTCATGGTCTCCAGGTTCAGAATATTTTCTTCACTTGAGATAAAAGCAATGTACATGGGTTTGCCCATTGGTGAGGTCCCTATCTCCTCCAGCTTGATCCGATTTGATTCTGCATCCAGTTTTACCAGGTAATCGATCAACTGCTCATAGGTAAACAGATTCCGGTCAGATCCTGGTTCAAACCCAAAGAAATCAGATGGTTTTGTAAATGAACTACTCTGTGCCATCAATCCTGAAGCAGTAAGCACCAGGAATGCAGTAATAACTAATTTTCTCATCTGCCAGGTTTATTTAATCGATCCAAATTGTTTTTATATTGACAAATTCCTTAATTCCTTCCTCCGATAACTCCCGGCCATAACCCGATCTCTTGATCCCCCCAAATGGCAACCTGGGATCCGACTTAACCATTCCATTAATAAATACAGCCCCCTCCTCTGCTTCCTCAATGAACCGGTTGACCATGCTCTCAGATTGGGTAAAGAGCTGCATACCCAATCCATAATTTGAAAGGTTAGAAAGCTCCAGTGCATGTTCGGCCGAGTCGGCTTCCACTATGGCAAAGACAGGCCCAAACACCTCCTCATCAAACAGGGGCATTCCAGGCTTAATCCCCGCCACCACTGTAGGTTGGTAGAAAGCGCCATCCCTGTGTCCACCAATAATCAACCTGGCACCTTTCTCCACCGAATCTTTGACTTGCTTCTCCACCTCCCGGGCCTGTTTCACCGAAGAGAGCGGACCCATCTGGGTATCCGCTTCCATGGGATCTCCAACTACCAATTGTCCCACCCGCTTGACCAGTTGAGGTACGAAATCCTCTGCAATCCATGACTCAATAATAAATCTTTTGGCCGCGATGCAACTCTGGCCTCCATTCTGCAATCTGGCAGGCAGTGCGATATTCAGTGCCAACTCCTGGTTGGCATCATTTAGCACCACAAATGAATTGTTCCCTCCAAGCTCAAGCACGCATTTCTTAAGGTGACGCCCTGCCTCAGAGGCCACAGCAACTCCCGCAGCTTCACTCCCGGTAAGAGTTACAGCTTTTACATACTCACTGGCAATTACAAGGCCAACCCGGTCCGAGCTAATGGCCAGGTTCTGAAAGGCACCCTTTTCATAACCCGCCTGAATGAAAATCTCCTCAATGGCCAAGGCGCAACCTTGCACATTTGAAGCATGTTTCAACAACGCTGTATTTCCTGCCATCAATGCAGGTGCGGCAAATCTGAACACCTGCCAGAAAGGAAAATTCCATGGCATGATGGCCAGTAAGGGCCCAAGGGGCTGGTAGATCACCTTACTCTCTTCTGCTTCAGTCTCAATGTATCGATCCTCCAGGAAAGTTGCAGCCCTAGAAGCATAGAACTCGCAAACCCAGGCACACTTTTTTACTTCTGCCTCAGCTTCCTTAATAGGTTTTCCCATCTCCCTGGTGATAAGCTCGGCAAACTCCCGTCTTCGATCAAGAAGAATAGAGGCAACTTTGTTCATTCGGATGCTGCGTTCGGCAAAAGATAAACTCTTATAGGAGTGAAATGCCGTATTCGCACGTCCAAGTAAAACCATCAGATTCAGATCTGTCACCTGGGGGTAGTTTACAATCCTGGAAGGATCATATGGATTGATGCTCTTGAGAATTGGCATGAAAGATTTAGCTTTACTTTATAAGGAAACGCAATTTATAAGAATCAGAGGGATAATCAAAATCTCCTGCCTGTAAGCGCTTTGGTCCATCCCCGCTTTTAACTACATCTAATTATTTGCCGGGGGCATATATTTTAATATTTTTACTCTTTCAATAAACCATCAACTTTAAAAATGCAATCCATTGCAATTTCTCAAACCATCCACTATACACCATCCACCATCCACATTTCCCTATGAAACTAACTATTTTTGACATCCTGATCATCTGTGCCTACCTGGCATCCACCATTGTCATCGGACTGGTAATGAAAAAGCGTGCCCAGAAAGACAAAACTGCTTATATGCTGGGTGGGAACAAGTTACCTTGGTACATGCTGGGTTTAAGCAACGCTTCAGGTATGTTCGATATTTCAGGAACTATGTGGCTGGTTACCCTGGCCTTCGTCTATGGACTGAAATCTATCTGGATCCCCTGGCTCTGGCCGGTATTCAACCAGATCTTTCTGATGGTCTTCCTCTCCATCTGGTTAAGAAGGTCCAATGCGACCACCGGGGCCGAGTGGATACGAACCAGGTTTGGTACAGGCCGGAGTGGGATCCAGTCACACTGGATCGTGGTGGCGTTTGCCCTTATCAGCTGCCTGGGCTTTCTGACCTATGGCTTCATTGGGCTGGGAAAATTTGTGGAGATCTTCATCCCCTGGGAAGTAATTTCGCCATATGTACCTTTCGAAGTGGCTCCCCAGTATGTGGCACATCTATATGGAATTATCTTCACCCTGTTTGCCATGTTCTATGCCATCCTGGGAGGAATGACCAGTATCGTCTGGGCCGATGTAATCCAGTATACCATCATGACCATCTCGGCCATAGTAATTGGAGTAATCGCCATGAATGCTCTGAGCGACAACCCACTCCTGGTACCCGATGGATGGATGAATCCTTTCTTCGGAGCACGTCTGGATATGGACTGGACCGGCATCATTGATGAGGTGAACGAAAAAATCATCAGCGATGGATACTCTCTATTTGGTATCTTTTTCAGCATGATGCTGTTCAAAGGTGTCCTGGTGAGTATGGCAGGTCCTGCCCCCAACTACGACATGCAGAAAATCCTCTCCACCAAGTCACCTAAAGATGCCGCCAAGATGTCGGGATTTGTTTCGGTGATCCTGATGCCCACCCGTTACTTTATGATTGCGGGATTTGGTGTGCTTGGATTGCTCTTCTATGACAAGCTGGATCTGATTGTTGGCAACAAGATCGATTTTGAACAAATACTCCCCTCTGCCATTAGTCAATTTGTGCCTGTAGGTTTTATGGGATTGCTTCTGGCCGGTTTGCTGGCTGCATTTATGTCAACCTTCGCAGGAACTCTAAATGCCGCACAGGCTTATATTGTAAATGACATTTACCTGAAATATTTGAAACCGGAGGCTTCCCAAAAACAGGTGAGCAGAACCAACTACCTGACGGGAATTATAGTAGTTGCCATCAGTGTGTTTTTTGGCTTCTTTGCACAGGATGTAAACAGCGTACTTCAATGGATTGTTTCGGCACTCTGGGGTGCCTATGTGGTATCCAACATACTGAAATGGTACTGGTGGCGTTTCAATGGCTCTGGATTCTTCTGGGGCATGTTTGTGGGGATCATCTCAGCGCTAATCTGCAGCAGGATCTTCACCTTCCTGGATCTTTATTACTTTCCTATCATACTGGTGGTATCTGCGGTGGCTGCCATAGTGGGCACCTTCCTGAGACCTCCCACTGATGAAGAAACCCTGAAAAACTTCTACAAGAATGTGAAACCCTGGGGATTCTGGAAGCCCATTCACGACAAGGTGGTGGCCGAGGATCCAACCTTTGAAGGAAATAAGGATTTCTGGAGAGATATGTTCAATGTGGTGGTTGGTACCATAGGCCAGACAGCCCTGGTAATCTTCCCCATCTACATCGTACTCAAGAAGGCGTTGCCGATAGGCATTTCTCTGGCCATCATCGTGGTCTGCTTTATCATTATGAAAAGAACATGGTGGGACAGGTTGCCCACTGAATAACAGTCTGGAATGAACAAGGATAATTTTGCGCAGCTCAGGCGAGAACTTGAAGCGGAGTTGAAAGGGAATATCCTCCCCTACTGGATGAAGTATACCCCCGATCCTGATGGCGGAGGATTTCACGGACATGTGAGCCATTCCAATGAGGCCATTGAGAAAGCTCCCAAAGGTGCCGTTATGAATGCCCGGATCTTATGGACCTTTGCCGCTGTCTACAGAGTCTATCCCGAATCTTCCTACCTGGAGATGGCCCAACGGGCTTTTCACTACATTCTGGACCACTTTCTTGATAAAGAGTTTGGTGGGGTATACTGGGAGCTGGACTACAAAGGCAAGGTTACAGCTTCCCGAAAACAGATCTACGCCCTTGCCTATACCATCTACGCCATGGCCGAGTACCACATGGCCTGTGGAGATAATAGAGCGCTTGAGACGGCCATTGCCCTGTTTCACAATATAGAAGAGTATGCCCTGGACGGCGAAAAAGGAGGATATACAGAGGCACTAAGCAGGGAGTGGAAACCTGTGGAGGATCTCCGGCTCAGCGAAAAGGACCACAACGAAAGTAAAACCATGAATACCCACCTCCATATCCTGGAGGCATACACCAACCTCTACAGGGTCTGGAAGGATCCCCGACTGGAAAACGCCCTGGAGAACACCATTCAACTCTTCCTGGACCGGTTTGTGGATTCGCGAACCTTTCACCTGAATCTCTTCTTTGACGAAAACTGGACCCTCAAATCAAACCTGATCTCCTATGGGCACGATATCGAATGCGCCTGGTTGCTACATGAAGCTGCAGAAATTCTCGGAAAACCAGAACTGGTAAAGAAAACGGGTGAACTGGCCGTTCAAATGGCCAGAGAAAACTTCCAGGGACTGGATAAAGACGGAGGTCTGTTTTATGAATTTTTTCCTTCGGAACTAAGGCTTGATACAGATAAACACTGGTGGCCCCAGGCCGAAGCCATGGTGGGCTATTTCAATGCCTACCAACTGTCAGGGGAGCAGGATTTCGCTTTAAAAGCGCTGGGATCCTGGGAGTTTATTAAAAAATACATGGTGGACTCCAAATACGGTGAGTGGTACTGGAGTGTGGACCGGGAGGGTACACCACAGACAGCCAAAGAGAAAGCAGGATTTTGGAAATGCCCGTACCACAACGGGAGAGCCTGCATGGAAATTATCAGTAGAATTAATCATATCAACCATTTAGCATCCTAAAAATGAAACTGTTCCAGGAACGCAAGGAAACCATTAGAAACGAGCACGAGGAATTGCTCAACAGAGAAAATGAGAAGATCTTTAGTACCAACGGTATTTTCCACAGATATAAGAATCCGGTTCTAACCCGTGATCACTTCCCCATGGAGTGGAGGTATGATTTCAATCCCGAATCCAATCCCAACTTTATGGAACGAATCAGTTTCAATGCTGCTTTTAATGCAGGGGCCATCAAGTGGAAAGGAAAATACCTGCTGGCAGTGAGGTGTGAAGGAAATGACCGCAAATCCTTTTTCGCCATAGCTGAGAGTCCCAATGGCGTAGACAGTTTCAGGTTCTGGGAGCGTCCCCTGACCCTCCCCGAAACAGAGGATCCCGACACCAATGTATATGACATGCGCCTGACCGAACATGAGGATGGTTACATATATGGGGTATTCTGTACCGAGCGTAAAGATCCCAATGCTCCTGAAGGGGATACCAGCAGTGCTGTTGCTGCAGCCGGCATTGCCCGTACAAAGGACCTGGTGGAGTGGGAACGGTTGCCCGACCTGATCACCTACGGGGGGCAGCAGCGAAATGTGGTGCTGCATCCCGAATTTATTGAGGGTAAATATGCCTTTTATACCCGTCCCCAGGATGGCTTCATCGATACCGGCAAAGGAGGAGGTATTGCTTTTGGGCTCTCTGATTCCGTCGTAAATGCCGAAGTAAAAGAGGAGCACCTTATAGATGCAAAAACCTACCACACCATCTATGAATTGAAAAACGGGCAGGGACCGGCACCCATAAAAACAGAACATGGATGGCTGAACCTGGCCCATGGGGTCAGGAATTGTGCAGCCGGATTGAGATATACCCTCTATCTGTTTATGACCGCACTGGATGATCCATCCAGAGTTATCCATAAGCCCTCGGGAATGTTTATGGGACCTTTAAAGGAGGAGCGCGCAGGGGATGTCTCCAATGTACTCTTTACCAATGGCTGGATTGCAGATCAGGATGGCACCGTATTTATCTACTATGCTTCCTCCGACACCCGGATGCATGTAGCCACTTCTACCATCGATCAGCTGGTGGATTACTGTATCAATACCGCAGAGGACAAGCTCCGCTCGGCAGCTTCGGTACAGGCTATTAACGAGTTGATAGACAACAATAAAAACCTATAAATGTCCAAAAAAACATCTTCTGTTTACCTGTTTATTCTTGGTATTCTACTTCCGGGGATGATCATACATGCCCAACCTTCCTTAAAGGTTACATTCCAGAATCAGTTCCTGGTAGGGGCCGCTTTAAGTGGCCATCGGATCATGGGGAAGGACCGGGCAGCCATGGACCTGGTGAAGGAGCAATTCAACACCCTTACACCCGAGAACGACATGAAATGGGAGCGGATGCATCCCAAGCCTGGTGTATACAACTTCACGGTGGCCGATCGGTATGTAGAGATTGGAGAATCACAGGGTATGCACCTGGTGGCCCATACCCTGATCTGGCACAACCAGACGCCCGACTGGGTATTTGAAGATGAGAACGGAAACCCGACCTGCAGGGATACTCTTTTGATGCGAATGCGTGATCACATCTATACAATTATGAGCCGTTACAGAGGAAAGATCCAGAGCTGGGATGTGGTCAATGAGGCCATCAACGACGATGGTTCATTAAGAGACTCAAAGTGGAAACAGATCATCGGAGATGACTACCTGGAGTATGCTTTCACCTATGCCCGTGAAGCCGATCCCGGTGCGCAGCTGATATACAATGATTTCTCCCTGGCCTCCAGGGCCAAACGTGAAGGGACCCTTAAAATGGTTAAACACCTGCAGTCCAAAGGTGTCCGGGTGGATGCCATTGGGATGCAAGGACATTACGACATGACATATCCCAGGTTGAAAGAGCTTGAAGCCAGCATTGAGGCATTCGCACAACTGGGAGTTCAGGTAGTGATCACCGAATTGGATGTTTCGGTACTCCCATGGCCCGATCTTCCTCCAGGTGCAGAAGTTACAGGACGGTTCCAATACCATCCCGAACTGGATCCTTACAAAGAGGGACTTCCGGAAAATGTACAACAAGATCTTTCAGAGAGGTATGCATCCCTGTTCAGGGTGTTCTCCAGGCATTCAGATAAGATCTCCAGAGTCACCTTCTGGGGTGTGGACGATGGCAAATCATGGAAAAACAACTTTCCGGTGCGGGGGCGCACTGACTACGCTCTACTTTTTGACCGCAACCTGAAACCTAAACCGGCATTTGATGCGGTGATAAAGATCAACCCATAACCACTTTCACTTTATTGATACTTCCCTCTTCACAGATGGGAAGCAGGTTTCCTTCCAGCTTCTCCCCATTTAACAGGATATCCCTGATCCCCGTAGATACCCCATGGGGATTGGTCACCTCAATCTTGTAAGTGGCACCTCTGAATTTACGCGAAACCTTGTATCCACTCCACTCTCTGGGAATCACCGGATGAATGAGCAATCCGTCAAAGTCGGGCTTCACCCCGAGAATATACTGCGAAATAGCATAAAAATTCCATGCAGCAGTCCCGGTAAGCCAGCTGTTTTTGGCTTCCCCCGGTTTATGCGCATCCTTCCCTGCAATCATCTGGGAATAGACATAGGGTTCGGTTTTATGCAGATCACTGATCTCCTCCAGATAGGGGGGACAAATCTTGCGGAAGTATTCCCATGCGGCATCTCCATTCCCGGTCAGGGCTTCACCGATCATGATCCAGGGATTGTTGTGGCAGAAGACCCCTGCATTCTCCTTATAACCTTCCGGGTAAGAGCTGATTTCACCATACTTCACTATATACTTGGTAAATGCAGGATTATTCAGAACAATCCCGTACTCACAATCGAGCCTCTCCTTCACCGAATCCAGGGCTTTCCTGGCCCGTCCATCTTCCAATCCGATCCCTGCCATGATACACATGCCCTGAGACTCTATAAAAATCTTACCCTCCTCCTGCTCATCACTTCCCACTTTTTCTCCAAAGTGATCATAGGCACGGATAAACCACTCCCCGTCCCATCCATGACGATCCACCACCTTCTTCATGGCTTCGATATGGCCGGTGGCCTTCTCTGCTTCGGAGTTGAGTCCCCGTTTTTGGCATAGCTTCACAAAGGCATCTCCATAGAGAACAAACATGCCGGCGATAAAGACCGATTCGGCCACTCCACCCTCCATGTTTTCAGTAGTCTGAAAGGACTCGCCCGGCGTTTCGGAAAAACAGTTAAGGTTCAGGCAATCATTCCAGTCGGCCCGACCGATTAAAGGTAGCTTATGTGGGCCCAGGTTATCCACCACATGGTAGAACGAACGCTTCACATGCTCAAACAGGCTTGCTTTGTTGGATTCATCATTGTCAAAGGGAACCATTTCGTCCAGGATATCCCAGTCGCCCGTCTCCTTTATATATTCATCGGTTGATAGGATCAGCCAAAGAGGATCGTCGTTAAAGTTGCTACCCACTGCATCATTCCCTTTTTTGGTCAGAGGCTGATACTGGTGGTATGCCCCTCCATCCTCAAATTGGGTGGAGGCAATATCAATAATACGTTCCCTGGCCCTCTCCGGTACCAGGTGTACAAAACCAATAAGGTCCTGGTTGGAATCCCTGAATCCCATACCACGTCCAATTCCCGATTCAAAAAAAGAGGCACTCCGGCTAAAGTTAAAAGTAACCATACACTGGTACTGATTCCATATATTTACAGCCCTGTTCAGCTCCTCCTCCGGATGCTCCACCTGGTATACCGATAGCAGGTTATCCCAGAACCGACACAGCTCTTCAAAGGCTCTCTCCACATCTTCCGGGGACTGGAATTTCCCAATCATCTTCTCCGCAGGGGCTTTGTTAATCACCTGGGGTGCCACAAATTTATCTTCCACGGGAACCTCCACATAACCAAGAACAAAGACAAGCTGTTTCTCTTCACCAGGTTCCAAATCGATCTGGAGGTGATGAGAGGCAATGGGCGACCATCCAAAGGCATGTGAGTTACGTGACTTGCACTCCATCACAGCATCAGGGGAATCAAATCCATTATACAATCCCACAAAGGCATCCCTGTCGGTATCCAGTCCGTCCACCTTGCTGTTTACTGTATAAAAGGCATAGTGATCCCGGCGTTCTCTATACTCGGTCTTATGGTAGATGGTGGAGTCTACAATCTCTACCTGTCCGGTGGAAAAATTGCGCTGGAAATTGGAACCATCCTCCAGTGCATCCCACAGGCACCATTCCACAAAAGAAAAGAGTGAGAATGAACGCTTCCGGTTGCTCTTGTTGGTTAGCTTCACCCTTTGAACCTCTCCCCGATAGCCCAAAGGAACCATGTATAATACTTCTGCCTCCAGTTGGTCCACCTCCCCTTTCACAATGCTGTATCCCATTCCATGCCTGCATTCATAGGAATCAAGTTCGGTTTTTACAGGTTTCCATCCGGGCGACCATACCTTCCCGTTCTCATTGATATAAAAATACTTTCCCCCGTCATCCACAGGTACGTTGTTATACCTGTATCTGGTAAGCCTCCTTAACCTGGCGTCCTTAAAAAAACTGTACCCACCGGCTGTATTGGTTATGATGGAGAAGAAGTCTTCGCAACCCAGGTAGTTGATCCATGGATAGGGTGTTCTGGGATTGGTAATAATATACTCTTTGTTTTTGTCGTCAAAATGGCCGTATTTCATTCTTAAATAGCTAAGTTTTCGTGTATACATCTTGTAGATGCAAGATAATTAAAATAACAATCTTTACATTTATACGTAAGAAGGAAATGAATGGATCATATTACGTTTCTTAAGCTGACTGTAGAAGAGGCTTTGGATGGAATGAGAGCTGGGGATGGGGGACCATTTGGAGCTGTTATTGTCAGAGATGGTAAGATCATTGGTAAGGGACACAATACGGTTATCAAATCACACGATCCTTCGGCTCATGCAGAGGTAAATGCCATACGGAATGCCTGTGCCCGATTGAAGGATCATCACCTGACCGGCGCCACCATCTACACCAATTTCGAACCCTGTCCCATGTGCCTTGGAGCCATCTACTGGGCCGATATCCGAAAAGTCTATTTTAGTGCAGGACGGCAGGTAGCCGAACGCATAGGTTTTATGGACAAACACCTATACGATGAATTTGCCCGGTCGTCCAAAGGGAGAGAGATGAGTACAACCTTAATCTCCATCGGTGAGATGGACAATTTGCTGGATGAATGGGACCATATGGATGGGAAAATCCTCTACTAACATTTTCAATTTTTCAAAACATAAACCATGAAACGAAGAGATTTTATCACTAAGTCAGCCATTGCCACCGGAGCCATCACCATCATACCCGGACACCTGATGGGAGGAGCAGGTTATCTTTCCGCTAACGACCGTATCAACCTGGGATTTATCGGGGTGGGAAAACAGAGCCTCGGATTAATGAATAGTATTAACGGTTGCCCCGAAACCATAGTTCTTGCAGCTTGTGATGTGGATCAGAAAAAACTGGCTCGTTTCAAAAAAGAGGCCGAAAAGGCCAACAGTGGGAAACTGGATGGTGGGAACCAGGTGGTGGATACCTATGAGAACTACAGGGAACTCCTGGAAAGAAAAGATATTGATGCCGTGGTCATTGTGGCTCCCGACCACTGGCACGCCATGATGGCGGTGGATGCAGCAAAAGCCGGGAAAGACATCTACTGTGAGAAACCAATGGCGCTGACCGTAGGAGAAGGAAGGGCCATGGTCAACGCCACAAGGAAATACAATCGGGTTTTTCAAACAGGCAACATGCAACGTTCCTGGCCAAATTTCAGACATGCTTGTGAAATGGTTTCCAATGGATACATAGGAGAAGTTAAAGAGGTCAACGTGAATGTGGGTAATCCGGTGATGGCATGTGAACTATCTGCACAACCGGTTCCCGACTATCTGAACTGGGACCTGTGGGTGGGTCCCTCCATGTTCAGGGGCTATAACGAGGAGCTCTCTCCTCCCATTGAGTATAAGGGCTGGCCAAACTGGAGAGCCTACCGCGACTTTGGGGGCGGATCGATTACCGACTGGGGCGCCCATATGTTTGATATTGGACAGTGGGCACTGGGAATGGATCAATCGGGTCCCGTGGAATTTATTCCACCAGAGAAGCGGGCAAATAGAGGGTTACAAATGAAGTATGCCAACGGTATCGTAATGAACCATGTGGACTGGGGAGAGAATGATGCAGTGCAATTTATAGGTTCTGAAGGGAAAATTGAAATCAGCCGTAGTTTTTACCGTTCTGACATTGCCGGTCTTACGGAGTTGGAGCTAAAAGGAGATGATACACCCCTCTACCGAAGTGTGGGCCATTATCAGGATTGGGTGAATGCCATGAAAAACCGTACACGTCCCATTTCCGATGTGGAGACCGGCCATAGAACGGCTTCGGTCTGCAACATTGCAAATATGGCTTATGATCTTGAGCGATCGCTAAAGTGGTCCCCGTCACATGAGCAATTTATTGATGATAAAGATGCCAATCGCATGATCATCAGATCATTTCGCGGCAAGTGGAATATAAATGATTATTAGTGTAAACTAAACTAATTGAATGAGGCGGACCTGGCTCCTTCATATTGCATTGACACTGCTGATCCCGATAGGTGGGTTTGGACAGGATTGTAACATCCTGTCCAAAGCCAATGACATCAACCCTGATCAATTCTGTTCACCTGTGGAGGTAGTTACCTGGGAAATAACCTATGTGGGTGTAAATAACGCAGATTCGCTGGTGGAGATCTATATTGAGTGGGATGATGGAGATACCGAAACACTTACTGCCTCTGAAGACACTGTTGGCACTTTTTCCGTCATAGCAAATCACACTTATGCATCGGAGGATGACGTGTGCAACTACCACCCGAAAGCAACCCTGATTGTAAACGGTGATTTGTGTACCTCATCGTCGCAGGAACAGATTGTAACCGTCTGGGACAATGACAATACCAATGGGGGACGGGTGAATGCCTCACCCAATGTCTATCCCATCTGTGTGGGTGAGGATGCCACCATGCGCTTTGATGATGCAACGCTCTTTAACTGCGTTCCTCCCCAGGAGGAGGATGTTCCCAACACAAAAACCCGTTGGATACAATGGGTATATGGAACCCGCAACACCATGATAACCGGAGCAGCAGTGAAGGTCGATGGAGTGGAATGGGTTTCCGAGTTTGAAGGTCCTGTAATAGAGCTCACAGGCCCCGTAACTGGTTCCAACAAAGTGAGTCTCCCCATCACAGTGGCAGATGATAAACTGGTGGGGCAGGAGTTTGAGGTTGAACTCAGATACTGGAACTATTGCAATCCCTGGCCCACTCATGACCCGGTTACGGACCGATCTGTAATCAGGATTGTACCCAAACCCGATGCCACCATCGATCCCATGGACACCCTCTGCCTGGATGAGGCAAATCTCATTATGACCGCTGCCACGGGAGGCGGAACCTGGACTGGAGACGGAATTGTAAATCCTTCCACCGGTGAGTTCTCACCAATTATTGCAGGAACAGGAAGTCACAGCATCTCTTACCTGATCATTGATGGGAATTCATGCACAGGATATGACACCATTGATATTGTGGTGAGACCGGGACCGGTAGGGTCAATCCTGCCGGTGGATCCATTCTGTATCTATGATGCACCTTACGATCTGGAAGCTGCCACTACTCTTGGAAACTGGACCGGCACGGGGATTATTAATGCCTCGTCCGGCCTGTTTGACCCTGCAATAGCGGGACTGGGATGGCACTCTATCACCTACGAAACCGAGCCGGACGCCAGCGGGTGCATAGGCAACGATACCCTTGAAATTGAAGTGGTTGAACAGCCCTTTGCCGAGTTCCTGACCCCCGATTCGGCCTGGTGTGAAACCGATTCCAATCAGACCTATGGAAAGTATCTGATCACGGGTAAAGAAAACTCCCTGTTTGACCTGGTACTGGATATGAATGGAGACCGGGATACACTGCATCTGATCTCAGTGGGCATCGACTCTATCCTTTTGAACAATATCCCGGGTATCAATTTGTACACCCTTGTAAAGATCATTGAGCATCATGGAAACAGCTCCTGCGATGCAGATCTTTTCGATACAATTGTCATGGATCTGCATCCGTTACCAGTGATGGAACTGGAAACGGAGTATGATGATTACTGCAGCCCTGTGGAAGTGAGTTTTGAAGCCCAGAAGGGGGCCTCCACCTACATCTGGGACTTTGGGGACGGCAAAAGGAATATTTCACCGTCCAACGAGGTAACCTATACCTATCGGTACGATGGAGATACCATTTATGGAGAGCCGCGTACCGACACGGTCTATTACATTCAGCTGATTGCGGAAACAGAATTTGGATGTTCCGACACCATCACCGACAGCGTGGTGGTCTATCCCAATCCCATTGCCGATTTCTTTGTAAGCCCCGAGATGCAGTACTTCCCCGACTCACTGGTCTACCTGCTGAATCTCAGCTCCCGGGGCAACTGGAACTACAGCTGGGACTTCGGAGATGGATCCACCGATCACATCAGAGAACCCAACCAGCACATTTTTAATACCTGGGGGTTTTATGATATTGAACTAAAGACATTCAGCCCTTACTGTCGTGACAGCATTACCAAACAGGTTCAGATCATGCCACCGCCCCCGGTTTCAAGTTTCGAACCCGACTCAATGGGTTGTCCTCCCCTGGATATTACCTTCAGAAACAACAGCAAGTATGCGGATACTTTTATCTGGAACTTTGATGATGGTACCTATTCTACCGATTTTGAGCCTACGCACCGTTTCTGGGAGAGCAAGGAACACCATGTAAAATTAACTGCATACGGCCTGTCAGGGGTCGATACTACCTATCAGCTTATTAAGATTCATGAACGTCCGACAGCCATGTTTGGGGTCTACCCTCCCAAGGCCAAAAATTTAAAACAGGTATTCAAATTTGTGAATCGTTCCAACAATGCCAGTCGCTACCGGTGGGAGTTTGGCGATGGCACCACCTCCGATGAGTTAAACCCCGCCCATATCTATCCCGACTCTGGTAAGTATGTGGTCACCCTCTACGTATGGAGCCCGGAGGGCTGTCCCGATACAATTGTCTACGATGGCTTCATTGAAATAATTGCTGGCGAAGGGAGTACGGAATTTCCCAATGCATTTGCCTGGAACGGTGCCGGGCCCAGTGGAGGGCACTGGACAGAAGGCGAGATCGATAATACGGTGTTCCATCCGCACATGATCAATCCCATTGAACTCAAAATGTCCATTTATACCAGGTGGGGTGAGATGATCTGGGAAACAAATGAGATCCATGTAGGTTGGGACGGATACCTGAAGACAGGTGAGCTGGTTCAACCGGGAGTCTATGTCTATAAAGCCTGGGTGACCTATGTGGACGGAATGCAGGAGCTGCTTACGGGTGATGTGACATTCTTACATTAAACCCCAATCCTGGAATATCTCCGCCCTTCTCATTTTGAAATCTGATTTTTTAATTGGTTATTTGTAACCGATTCGTCACATTTAACTATAAAAAAACATGAAACTGGTTATACCTAAAAATTATAGCACCAGTCTCACTCTGAAGGAGACTGAGAGAGCCATCAAAGTGATTAAAGACTTTTTTGAATCCAACCTGGCAGCCGAGTTAAAACTCAGAAGGGTTACCGCACCTCTTTTTGTCCAGAGAGGAACCGGTATCAATGACGATCTGAATGGCACCGAGCGTCCTGTATCCTTCGAAGTGAAGGATATGGAGGGTATCACCGCCGAAATTGTACACTCTCTTGCCAAATGGAAAAGGATGATGCTGGCCGATTATGAGATCGCCAATAATTACGGCCTTTATACCGATATGAATGCATTGCGCCCCGATGAGGAGCTGGATAACATACACTCCATCTATGTAGATCAGTGGGACTGGGAAAAGATACTACTCCCTGAAGATCGCACCCTGGCTACCCTTAAGCATATTGTATCCCAGATTTTTTCAGTGATGAAGCGCACCGAGTTTATAGTCTATGAAAACCATCCGGATATTTTTCCGATCCTGCCCGATTCCATCCATTTTATTCATGCAGAAGAGCTGCTTGAGAGGTATCCCGATCTGAATCCCAAAGAGCGGGAACAAAAAATTGCCAAAGAGATGGGTGCAGTATTTATTATCGGAATCGGAAGTGAACTGGCCAATGGAAAAGCCCACGATGGCAGGGCACCTGACTACGACGACTGGTCCTCTCCTACAGAGAAGGGCTATAAGGGACTGAATGGCGATATCGTGGTCTGGAACCCAATCCTTGAAGATGCTTTCGAGCTCTCTTCTATGGGGATTCGTGTGGACAAAACTACCCTCCTAAAGCAACTGGAGCTACAAGGTAAATCTGAACGCACTCAGCTGCTGTTTCACAAAAGACTTCTGGCGGGGGAGTATCCCGAATCGGTGGGTGGTGGAATTGGCCAATCGCGACTTTGCATGTATTTTCTTCGTAAGGCACACATAGGAGAGGTTCAGGCCAGCCTGTGGCCCGGACAGATGCACGATCATTGCCGCAAATCTGGTATTATTCTCATGTAGTTTTTGCCATCGGGGTGTCTCAGCAGTAGGGATCATCTGGGTGATCAATACGATTGCGCTTTAACATACTCCATCCTGGTATAGAGCTAAGATGCTGCAATAAAAATAATACCAGTAGGATACGCATATGTAAATATGGTTAACTGCTATTCTATTCCTGATATTTCCGCCAGGCTCCCAGTACTGCAAGATAATTGATCTTTAATTCTTTCATAACTACAAAAATAAGGTTAGGTTACTCCCTAAATATACGGCAACTTGCAATTCCAATCAACAAATTTACAACTATTAACAGCCCTCATAACCGGGTAATTTTTACCTTTATCCAATCCAAAAACTTAATATGATGAACCTAAACCTGAAGGCCTGCCAGATCTTTTTTGTGGCACTATTCCTGGGATTGGCCATTCCTCTTTCCGCACAAAATGTACTGACTGCGCCCGACCTCCTGGGATTAAAATCTGTGGGAAGTCCCCAGTTAAGTCCCGATGGATCCCAACTCATCTATTCGGTCTCAACCCCGCGAGGACCCAACGAACCGGCAGGTGGATCAAAATCAGAATATTTCCGCATGTCACTGGCCCATAAAAGCTCAACTCCTCTGTTTAAGGACAAGGTCAAAGGCGGTTCACCTCAATACAGTCCAGATGGAAAGTACATTGGTTTTCTCTTCGCAGAAAAGGGAAAACCCCGACAGGTTTGGGCCATGCCCGCAGCAGGCGGTGAAATGTTCAAACTGACCAATGAAGAGGGCGGAATTTTCACTTTTCGCTGGCAGCCCGGGAACAAAGGCATCGGGTATATAACCAGGAGTGCACCTTCCGGAAAAGAGAAAGAACTGAAGAAGCGTGGTTATGATTTTATCTACTACGAAGAAAACCTTAAGAACAGCCACCTCCATGTGGCATGGTATGATGATAACTGGAAGCAGGCAGGGGTGTGGCAACTCACTGAAGAGGGCCATACATGGGATTTTGAGTTTAACGCTCAGGGTACTCAGGTAGCTGCCAGTATCTCCCCCAGGAACCTCATCGACCAAAGGTACATGTTCCGGAAAATCTACCTGATCGATCTGGCCAGTGGAGATCTAAAACAGATCTCTGAAAACGAAGGAAAACTGGGGAATTATGTTTTTAGTCCTGACGGAGTACACCTGGCCTATGCTGCAGCATTAAATATCAATGACCACCAGGTAAGCCAGTCATTTGTGGTGAATATCCAAACCGGCGTTGTTACCAATTACACCCCTGAGAACTACCGGGGCCACGTTAGCCGGGTGTTTTGGAAAGATAGCAAAACCCTGCTCTACATGGCTGGTGAAGGTGTCTACCCAAAGCTATACACTGTATCTTTAAAAGGAGCAAAAAGAGAGCTCCTGCTGGATGCCTCAGAACAGGGTATTATATTTAATTCCCCCAGCATTACCAGCGACTTCAAAAACTTTGTGTTTTCCGCATCCACACCTTATGATCCGGGTAATCTATATCTATGGGATGGCAAAAAGAAGATCACAAAACTCACCAATATCAATCCAGAGCTGGCTGAAAAGACTCTGGGTAATCAGGAAGTTATCAGCTACAAGGCAAGAGATGGTGTGGAGATTGAAGGATTGATAATTCACCCGGTGGGTTATGATGAAAGCAAGAACTATCCTCTTGTGGTATATGTTCACGGGGGACCCGAATCACACCATTCCAATGGGTGGTTGAGCAGGTATTCCACTCCGGCCCAGGTAATGGCCGGCAAAGGATACCTGGTCATGTACCTCAACTACAGGGCCAGCACAGGTTACGGGGTGGAGTTTGGAATGGAAGGATTTATGGATCCTGCAGGTACAGAATTTGATGATATCGCTGACGCCATCGAGTGGGCCGTTAAGGAGAAGGGTGCCGATCCTGAAAGGGTGGGAATGGCCGGGGGATCCTATGGAGGGTATGCTTCCGGTTGGTTCGCCACCTACTATACCAAGTATGTCAAAGCTGTTTGCATGTTCGTGGGAATCAGCAACAACATCAGTAAAAGGGGAACCACAGATATTGCCTATGAAGAGCTTTATGTGCACTCGGGCAAAAAACTGGAAGAGCAATGGCAGTTTGCCCTGGAGCGAAGCCCCATTTACTGGGCTCACCAGAGCAAGACAGCTACCCTGATCTATGGGGGTGCTGCCGATACCCGAGTTCATCCTTCACAGAGCTTTGAGCTCTACAGGCGAATGAAGATGAATGACCATCCGGCAGTTCGCCTGGTCCAGTATCCCGGGGAGGGACATGGGAACCGCAAGCAGGTGGGACGGATCGATGTGCTCTATCGTCAGATGGAGTGGCTGGACTGGTATGTAAAGGAGCTTCACCCACTGGATGGGCCCATGCCGCGTCTGGACCTATCGGACCAGTATGGCCTGGATTGGAACTATGAATAAATTCCTGCTACTATTTAGATTCTGCTATTTACAAATTAACCATACTCACATGAAAAAAACCTCGCTTTCTTTAGAGAGGTAATGACAGGTAACTAATCAGAATGCTGTAGGGCCTTATTTAATTGATCCAGCCCAGCCAGGTTTCGTTCAAGAACTGGCCTGATATCCTCTCCTTCGGTGTGACCGAGAATTCCAATGGGCCCAGCATATCCTGAGCTTTTAACTGCCCTGAGCATCTCCAACTCCCTGTCTCCCTCTCCCAGGGTGATGATCTTGGGACCTTCAATCTTCATGCCATTGATATTAATGGTAGAGAGGTGAGGCAGCATCAGGTCAAGCAGCTCCTGAAAGCCTTCCACCTGGTGGTGCCCATGGTGGAAATTATAGACGATTTTCACCTTCTCAGATCCAACTGCTTCAATGATTCTCAGCTGGTTACCAGGTTCCCCATACCATCCACCATGGTTATAAAGCGCCAGGGTGCAACCCACCTTTTCAGCGAAATCAAGTATTAACCTCACTGTTTCCACAGCCACATTCAGGCTCTCCTGGTCGGTAAGACCATCAAATGCACCATCGGGCATCCCCAACCACAATTCGGTTCTGGTGCCGGTCTCTTCAATGATCTTCAGAATACTCCTGTTTGACTCATTCCACGGATTCGCAGGATCTACCCATAGCCAAACGGCACTAAGGCGAATCTGATGCTCCTTCAACACCTCTATCTCCTCCCTGAATGAGGGAATATGCTTATCCCTGTAGTCATATGCGAACTGCCCGATCCCCAGCTCATTGAGCATCCTGGCCCTCTCAAGAGGAGTCCGTTCGTTTGCATCAAATGGCACAATGCACCAGGCAACCAGGTTATCTTTCCCTAACAGCTCTTTATGTCCGGGGTTCTCAGGTGCTTTACAGTTTGATAGTGTTAACATGACCCATATGAGTGTAATGTTCCTGATAGTTTTCATCTTAATAATTATTAATGATCATCGGCAAAGTAGCGGCCTATAAGTTCTACAATTGATTTTCTGACCTCCAGAGGATCAATGATTCCGTCGTGGTGGTATACCACATCTCCACCGGGCATAACTACCATTGTATAAGGAATATTTCCCTGCCAGTTGGGATCCATAAGTTCAAACATGGGCTCCTTATCACTCTCTGAATAGATATAATTGGTGAAAGCACCCTGCTTCTCTTCAAGAAACTTGATGACCTTCTCTTTCTGATTGGGGCGGTCCATGCTAATGCCCACCACCTCAAAATTACGTCCCCCGTACATGCGTTGCATATTCACAAGTTCTGGGAACTCAATGACACAGGGTCCGCACCAGGTGGCCCATACATTGATCAGCCGGATGTTCTCATTCTGGTTCAAAAGCAAGGCTTTCAATCCCTCCAGGTCCAAATCATTCACCTCTATAGGGGCATTGGCCCACTCTGCATCCAGTTTCTTTTTCCAATCCATTTTAGATTTCCATTTCATGGAGCAACCAAAGGCCCTGGTGGTCTCCACCGCAACAGCTTGGCCGGCCAGCAATACATCCACTGCGTTTCGGGCTTCTGTCTGAGTAGGCTTCTGGTAGGGATCCTCCATGTCATCGATCCGTCCCCTGTAACGCAATTTACGTTCCTCATCCAGGATAAATACATGAGGCGTAGCTGTTGCACCATAGGCATGCGCCACTTCCTGGGTCTCCCCATCAAAAAGGTAGGGGAAATTATAACCGGCATCTGCTGCACGTATCTTCATCTCCTCAAAGCTATCCCCCAGATCAGAATATCCCAGTTCCTCCAGGCATACTGCCTCCGGGTGATTGGAAGAGATGGCCACAAGCTGCATCTCAGAGGTCTCATAGTCAGAGCTGAGTTTTATCATCCTCTCTTCATAAGCCTGTGCTGTGGGACAGTGGTTTGCAGTAAATACAATCATCAGAATTTTTGCCTCCTTAAAACTCTCCAATGTGTAGGGCTTACCGTCAATTCCGGTTAACTCAAAATCGGGTGCAGCTTCGCCGATCCCAAGTATCTTCGGATCTTCTGCCAGCAAATTTATGGCAAACGCCATCAGGCTCGCCATGATAAACAAGTTTCTCATAACGTTATCATTTACAGGAATATCATTTTACGGTTTTATCAAGCGGCATTCCAAGCTTTTCATATAGACCTCTTCTTCCCGCTTTATCTTTCTTAAGCACTTCATGTGCATGTTTAGCCACCACATCATCAATCACTATAATGACTCCATTGTGAATCAGTGGCACAAAAGCTTCTGAAGAGTAGGTTCCATAAAAGTGTCCTTCCCATTGGCTGAAATCCTCCTCCGGTTTAGGCCGGTCGGGTTTCATAGTAGGCACATACCTGACGGTTAGTGCGATCCCCCGAATAATATGGGAAAGAGTTTCATAGTTCACCCAGGAGGGATGAATGGCCGGATCCACAAGGCCCTGATCCGGCAATCCCACCATATCCATCCCATCTGACACATCAGCTACACGGATATCTTCATACAGTGCCAGTAGTTCAAGATCCTCTGACTCAGTATACCAGCTTGTTTCAATGAAATTAATTCCCGATGCCATCTCCGCAGGTTCGGCACTCTGGGCCCGAATAAATAGATTTATACTCAGAAAAAAAGCTAAAGCCAAAACAACGCATAA
>JAOZUK010000016.1:28582-53965 GCA_029938715.1 Bacteroidales bacterium
CCCGAATAAATAGATTTATACTCAGAAAAAAAGCTAAAGCCAAAACAACGCATAACTTCTTCATGTCATAATATAATTAATTTCTGCCTTATAATCATTTCATTGCACTTATGGACCACCAGGTAGGTGCCAGGTGAAAGCTGATCCGTTTTAATCCTTGCATTTCCCGTGTAGTTCTCTTTCAAAACTACTTTTCCTCCCAGTTCCATAATATAGATGTCAAAGGATAGTTTCTGGTCGCTTACTATATATAGCAATCCATCGTTTGGATTGGGATACAATTTTATGGACGGAGCAGCAAATCCGTTTCCGGTGCTGATTACCGGTATTTCATGAACTTTAATCTCTCTTGTAAACCTGACCAGGTCGTTTTCCTCGCTAATGGCTGTTATAGTTGCGACACCCTCAGCAAGCGCGAAAAGTTTACCAGTTTGAGGATCATAACTTACGGCTTCCACATCACCTTCAATTAACAGACCGTTACCTGTATTCAATGCATTTGATGGCGTAACCACCACTTCCAACTGAATAGAATCCCCGATAATCATTTCACCAACCACCGGATCTATGTAGATCCCCGAAACAGAAACAGGACCCTCTGGAAAAAAGGATTCCGGTCTTTCCGAAGTACGCATTAAACTGAAGGGGTGATCCACCATCATATCTGCTGCATAACTGGTCCTCCAGCTGGCAAATACACCATTGAGGGTGTGATCAAAATTCGGTATACAGTGTCCGTTTGCCAATCCCCCCCAGGACCAGGAGATCCAACCAATCTCATTCATGCCGCATACATCAAGTCCGGTTTGATAATCCAGAATTACACAGTTTGGATAGGCTGTGGGTGAAGGCCCTTCCCCTATTATTATTGGTAAACCTTCATTAATAGCTGCATTGGCTGCCCTGTTGTAGTTGCCTGCGTCGGACCAATAGGAGTGAACCGAAAACATGATGTTTTGAAGCGGATCATGGGCTAAAATCTCTTTCCAGGTTTCAAGGATTATATCCAGATTCTGTCCCCAGGTACTTGCATCGATTACCAGAGGAACCGTATAACCCCATCCCCTGAGCGAATCAATGGCTCTCATATACCCGGACTTAAATTGGGCAGCGGTCACATTCCCATCTCCCACTTCATTTCCGATATTCACCATGGTCCACTTTTTATTTCGCTGAATCCCCTCTCTTATAATGGGGTCACTCCAAAAATTGATGCAAATATCAAGGTCTGCCCACTCTCCGGTGGCATCATGCGATTCCGGGATGGCTATCATATTGTGATCGATACAACGATCTATTAATTCAACCAACTCACTTTTATTTCCATACTCTTCAGTCCAAACCAGCCGTACACAATTGGCGCCTGTCTTTGCGATTTCAGGGATGAGCCTCGATCCGGTCTTGTCGTTGGACCATACAAACATCTCATTTACTCCGCGCAGTACTATTTTCTCCCCTTCAGCTGAATAGAGGTGTCTGCCTTCGATAAACATGGTATCCCCTTCCGGAGAAATCACTGCCCCATCGCACTGATCCGGATCCAACGAAGGAATGATTCCGCTGCTTCCCCCTGCACACACTCCACAGGAGTCAATAAAAGCCTCACCTCCCGATTCGCCGTTGCAATCCATATCCGCAGTGACATATTTGGAGAGCAATCTAATGTACCTTACCTGGTATCCACAACTGTTTTCGGTCACCGACCAGGAATTAACGGGCCAGCTGGTATTAAAGTCCTTGTATGATTTTTGAGAAGGCTGCCCTTTAGGAGGAGTAAGCGACTCTGCAGTACATTTGGCATTGTTCCCCGATGAACCACAACCCGACGGACAGCAACCATCCCAATCATACCCGGGATTGGGTCCCCCCGTCAGAAATCCTGGTGCCGGACCGTAGGTGGAGACACCCACCCGGTCCCACAGCAGACTCCCGTTGGAGAACCACGAGTGAAAAAATTCATTCACGCTGTTTTCGGCACCATATTCATACATGTTCGAGAGGTAAACCATATTCAATGGATTCACCCCATGAAGGTTATGTATATAGCTTTCTGCTGCTTCAACGGCCAGAGCAGTGATGCCCTCATCCAGACCATAGGTAACCAGGTTATAATTCATGCTGCCCTGAGATGATTTCACTCCATTACTCCCCCAGGTATAGGTCTTGGTATGAGAAAGGTAGGGATCCTTTTTACCTGTATAAGCTGCCAGATTCTCCGATCCGTTCACTACTCCATTCCTGTAGGTGGTCCCGATGTGATCCTGAACAGAGGCTGTCCCATTGGCCAGGGTAGTATAGTAGAGAAGGAGGTCCTGGGTGATTGCTTGATACGGATAGACAAATCCATTGTAAAGAAAGAGCTGGGCATCCTGGTAGTGGGTATCGAAATAAACTCTGAAATCTGTGTCACCGGTTGCTTCAAAAAGGTAACAGGCCGCCTCCAGCTTAGCCATCGCTCTGCCATAATCGTTGGTCTCCTGCTGCCCCGCTCCCAATCCCACTGAGTTCCAATCATTGTTGTTGTTATAGAACAGAGAATCGGGATGTAGCTCTGTCCACTCCCAGGCTTTAAGAGACCTGGCAAGCAATGTGTCCGAATAGTTGATCAACCCCTGATCCCTGTAAACTTTAGATGCAATGGCAAAAGCGGCCGATGTATTTAAAGTGGCTGATGTATTTGGCGGACCATAATAGCTGGGGTCTGTGGCCCATGAGGGCGGACTGGCCCCTGCCTCACCCACTATGCTTAAAACACTTCCGTCAGCTTGCTGCATCCTCAACAGATGATCTATGCCCCAGATGGCCTCATCCAGAATATCTGGTCTTCCATTGCCCGACTCAGGAATGTTATAATTATCTCCCCATGCTTCGGGCCGCTCCAGGTACGCCATCATCAACTCTACCACATAGTTGGCCGTCCAGTTCGAATACTTATTGTAATCTCCTGCATCATACCATCCACCACTAACATCAAGCTCCGAATCTGGATTTAGTTTGTCGTAAAAGGAGCGGCAATTGTTATCCTGGAGCTCACCCGAATGGCTGGCCTCATCGGCCCACCGCTTGTCCGCATATGGCTCCTCTTTCCGAAAGCCCACCCTTTGGTAATAGAAGGAGCGCATGGCCTGCCTGAGCACCTCATTATAAACATTGTGTGCGATTACAAATTCATATGAACGCACATTTAGCTCCTGGTCCACTATATAATAGCTACCCAAATGGGTGAATTCGGTAAAGTCGAACTGCCAGGCACGGTCTCCCGACGACCCATCAGTCTTCCCATCACCCCATACAGATATCTGTTTTCTGAATACCAGTTCACCTGTCCTGGCATCTGCTACCGCATACCAGTTTCCCGGCGTAAATGACTCGTCCGCGTCATAACCTACCTGTGGGTCCCTGATCACAGCCACCTTCCTTGAATCGGGCCTGTAGCCAAACTGATCTACCACAATAAACTTCGAAAAATCCTGTGCCGCTAAACCTGACACAAACCAGAGAATCAGGGTCACCACTACCAATCGTCGTCTCATGGGATATAGGTTTTAGTTGGTGTTTAGTTAGTCGGAACCGGTATGCTATGATCTGCAATATAGATATAATATCGGCTTATAAATAAAAAATGCAACAGATTGCAATCACATTAATGGCGATCATAAGAAATATTTCATATATTGCCTGAATTCTACATTAACCTATCATTTATTATTTATTGTTTAACTAAACTTAATTAATTATGAGGCTAAGACTACTACTTGCAATGTTGTTTGTTTCCGGGGGCTTATTAATAGCCCAGGATACAGTAAGAACATTGGTTATTACTGAAGCAAAAATGGACCGGGCCGAACAATCCTATGTTGAGATTACCAACATGGGGACTGAAGCCCTGAATCTCTCTGATTTTGAATTTGGAAGAATCAGTCCTTGGGATACCCCCCCGGAACCGGGATGGCCCGAGGCACCCCAGAACGATAATAATACCATCGAAAGGCTGCCCGATGTGGTACTGGCTCCGGGTGAATCCTATCTGATTGTTGCAGCTTCCGATTTTGTTGAAGAGGCCTATGCCAGCGATGTGGCAAAATTCGGTTATTCCGAGGACTGGGGACAAGCATTTCTAACCAGACCAGAGTATTGGATATTAGCAGACCTGCAGGTTCATCTCTCTGAATCACCTACAGGCGATCCAACAGACAGTATCTCAAGAAGTGACATTCCAGCTCTGAACTATAGCACTTTGATGGAAACCTGGAGTGGCAGAGATGTATGGTACATCAGGCACCATAGTTCTCCCACCGACTCTGCTGTAGTGGACCAGGTAGGCGGTCTGTTTACTGATGATGACGGCACCAATCCCGATGGAGGAATGGTTGATGTGGCAGGTGTGGAAGGTGCTACCGGCACCCACTACCTCATCAGGAGGTTTGATGTGAAAAAAGGAAATACCGTCTTTGTTACGGGGATTGACCTGGCTGACTCAGAGTGGATTCCCATTCCTTTTCTTTCAGATGACCAATATAATGAACGCACGAGGGCAGCATTCTGGACCGTTGGCAACCATGTGAACGCCGTTCTGGATGAAACTACACTGGTCTCGTCGACCATTGACATTGACTGGGCTAATAAGGCCATTTCTGTACCCTGGGGGGTTAGAAATGACGACTCTATTATGATGCAGTTTGATTATACTCCCGGATTTGCATGGCATTACGATTATTCGCCGGTGCATGAGGACTCTGCATTTGTGACTGTAAGGACAGGAGATCTACTTACTGTTTATGCCTGCGGCAATACGCTTACAACTGAGGCATTTACTATCACTGTAATGGCGCCCACTACAGATGCGAATGTCGTGGTTCCCAAGAGGGCATTGACAGAGGATGGATATTATGCTGGAGCTGGTGTTCCTTACGAGGTTACAGACGAAGTACCTGGCATGGATACCATCAGCGAGATCCCATATGCCTGCCGTGTAGATACACTCTTTAAGTATCTGGAGAAAGCCCCCAATGCAAGCTGGGATTTTGTCTGGGTCGATGGCAATGAAAGAACCGATCTTATGAATGGAGATATTCTCAGGGTTACAGCTGAGGATGGGAGCTCCGTAAAAGACTATTACCTGAAGCTGCAGAAATACAGAGAATCCAGGGATACGGATCTGAGTTCAATCACATGGCCTGATATTCCCGAAATATACAAGGGACTCTTTGGATGGCTGGGTGATACCATACCCAACTTCGCAAGTGCCGTTGAGAATTACGTGGTTCAGGTACCAGCAGACGTGGACGGTATTCCGGCCCTGGTAGCTAAATCTGCTGATGCCAACGCAACTATTGAAGTTGATAGGGCTGTGAACCTGTTCGGATCTGTGGAAGACAAGACCGTAACCTTTACCGTTACAGCTGAAAATGATACAACCATAAAAGAGTACAATGTGACCCTTGAAAAAGAGAAGAGATCTTCACATATCCAGCCCTGGTTAGGCGAGCCTTTCTTCTCACAGATTGTTTGGCAGGATCAATGGGCCAACGCTTTTATGGAGATCATGAATCCCGGAACCGAAGCCATCGATTTAAGCAATTATATGATCTTCTTCGGAGATAACGACAACTGGGCCGATGCCATTACCAGCTCATCCGGAGTGGATGATTACGACATCAGGTATCATAAATACATTCCAGGTCGAATCTGGCCTGATACCAGTATTTGGGAGGCAGACCCGGGTAAGGTTATCCAGGACCTGAATGTGAATACCATCGTATACCCCGGAGATGTATTTGTGCTGACTGACATTATTTCAACCAGCCAGGCTTATAGTGGCAGTGGTTATGGCGAAGAAGGAGCCTGGCCAGCAGAAAACCAGGGAGATGTTCATTTCAGTAAGAACTGCCCATGGGATTCACCTCCTAACAACTGGACAGCTCTGCAACAGTGGAACACACACTATTTCCTCTTTAAGATTGTTGGTGAAGGTGGTGATTCTGTGAGGAACGGCTTGAAAGCTGCCACTGATCCCGAAGATTTTGTATTGCTCGATACATGGGGTGCTGAGGGTACAGGAGCTACCCATGTAGTTGGTGGAGAAGACATGCAACAAACCACCGGATACACAAGAAAGTCCAAGTATTATACAGGAACTCCTGAACTCGGAGAATCTTTTGGAACAGATGCTGAAACCAGTCACTGGATAAAATGGGACAGACCTTACTTCAACTCAATTGGCGTGGGATGGGCTCTGGATATCCTCAGGATCACCGATGGAATCGGCTCTCACTTTATGGATGAAGTAACCATTTATAAATCAACCGTTGCCTCACTGGCATACAAAGTATCTGGCGGATATTCTACTGATGAAGAGATCAGAGGTATCATTACGGCTACAACTGTTGATGGGTTTATAGCCAACCTCATTAAAGCTGACGAAGGACAGACCCTTACGGTGAAATCCGGAGGTGTTGAGATAACCGCTGATGCGGCTCTTACACATGGAGACTCACTGGTTGTTGTTAGTACCGATTTGACCAATACCTCCAGGTATTTCATTGAGGTGACCGACGAAGGTCTGAGCGATGACGCTGAGCTTACTTCCACTACATACACAGTAGTAATCGATCCCCCTACGGTAGGTGGTTTTGAGATCGGAACACTTCTGAAAGATGTAGTTGAGGGTGTAACTGTACCTGCCGGAGCCATGATGAATGTAATCGATGCAAACAATGCATCGGTACCAATGCTTACCATCAACTTCGATACCATGTATGTGGATGTACTTGCCACTGACAATGTGTATTTCGAAGTAGTTGCAGAAGATGGTGCAACTAAGATTGTATACCAGCTGATGCCCGATTCAGAACCCTCAGACGCTTATGTAACTTCTTCTGTGTTTGATGTGAATCAGGAAGCATTGTTGATCAATCTTGTGCCTGGTGGAACCACAGTGATGGCTTTCTTTGCTAACCTGGTACCTGCCAGCGGTGCTACCATTGCTCTTTATGATAAGCTTGGTTACGAGCGGACAGAAGGAGTGGTTGTTCAGGATGACAAGCTGGTTGTTACAGCCTCAGATGGCGAAACCACCAAAACCTACTTCCTCTCCTTACTGGCAGAGATACCCGGTCAACACCTGGCTTACGTGGTTTCAGATATCTACCTGGTAGATCAGAACGCATTAACCATTAAAGGTGTAATGGGAAGTGAGTCTGTTTCTGTCTTCTCAGGCAACGTGATTCCAGCAGCTGGAGCCAGCATGGAAGTTCAGAATACCAGTGGCGCAGCTAAAGGCGACGGCGATATGATGGAGGAGGATGACATGCTCCAGGTGATTGCCGCCAATGGTGTCAATGTAACGACATATGTCATTTCACTGGATTACACAGGTATCGGGGATCTCACTGATGCAGGTGTAAGCATTTATCCCAATCCAAGTACCGGCCTGGTGAACATCTCAGGTGCAGAATCCGGAAGCAGGATCCGTATTTACAATTCAGTGGGTGTAAATGTCAGCGACATTATAGTATACAGTGGCGTTGAAACCATTTCACTTGAAGATCAGCCTACCGGTATGTACTTTATCACCATTAGCAATGAAGATGAAGTGGTTGGCCAATACAAAGTGATCAGAAATTAATAATTGCTATTTTCTTTAAAAATAAGAGCCTGCCTGTGCGGGCTCTTATTTTTTAATTTAATAACCCTCTAAAATTTCATTGCATGATCCCAAAAATTGCCAATATGTTTTTGTTTTTCTGCCTGACTGCCATATTTACCCTGGAGGCATCGGCTCAGATTACTCCCCAGGAAGCAGTACTTCAGATGGTGAAAGGGATCAATATGGGAAATACCCTGGAACCCCCTGATGAGGGAAGTTGGAACAATGGCCCCGCACGAGAGCAATATTTCGATCTCTACAGGCTGGCTGGCTTTGATGTAGTCAGAATACCTGTCAGGTGGGACGAACATACAGCAAACAATGCGCCTTACAATATAGATCCTGACTGGATGAACCGTGTGGAGGAAGTTTTGGACTGGGGACTGGACAGGGACCTTTTTATCGTGGTAAATACTCACCATGAAGAGTGGATCAAGGAGGATTATTCAAATGCTGATAAGCGGGCCCGATTTGACAGCATATGGTCACAAATAGCCGTCAGGTTTCAGAATAAATCAGAAAAACTCATATTCGAGATCATCAATGAGCCCAAAGGCCTGACCAAAGGAGAAAATGAGGAGATTCACCAGCGGGTCCTGTCCATTATCCGTAAAACCAATCCCACCAGAAATGTAATCATTCAGGGGCATAACTGGGGTGGTGCAGACGAATTAATTGCCATGGCCATTCCAGAAGACGATTTCCTAATTGGATCCTTTCACTCCTATGACCCATGGCCTTTTGGTCTGGAAGGGCACGGCCCATTTGGACCCAGCGAAATCAATGCATTAAAGACCAAGTTCAATAATGTGAAAACCTGGTCAGATTCAATTAACATTCCCGTATTTTTGGGTGAATTTGGCTGCAACAAGGATGCCGACTATAACCTTCGGATGCTGCATTACCGCACCTATACAGAACTCATACCCCAATACGGGTTTACCCCATGTGTCTGGGATGACGGGGGAACATTTCAGGTTCTGGAAAGAGGAACCAGCAGCTGGAATGAGATCAAGGATATCCTGATCCATACTTCGGTAGATGCTCCTGTAAATCCCAGGTTATCGGTTTTTCAGGATACCCTCATCAAACTGGAATGGGGCAACAGACTGCCTGACTGCGATAGCATTGTCATTGAAAGAAAAACTCACTTCGAAGATTTTTCGGTGTATGCCAGCCTGCCTCCGGATTCTACCAGTTTCATTGATTCGGAAGTATTGTTCGAGATCTATTATTACTACAGAATCATTGCTTTTCGCAATAATGGAGAAAGGCACTATTCACAGCCCGTGAGAATTATGATGCCCGAATATATTCCCCAGGAGCGCGGTTTGTACCTGGGTTATCCCTTACCCATACCGGGAGTCATTGAAGCCGAGGATTTTGACCTGGGTGGTGAAGGAATCGCCTACCATGATGCTGACAACATCAACCTTGCAGGAGAATACCGGCCCGAAGAGGCAGTGGATATATATGAGCGCCTTGGTGATGGCTACCACATAGGCAATGCACTTCCTGGTGAATGGTATGAATATACAGTGGATGTGGAAAGCGGGGCAGAATACATAATGGATGTACATTTGGCCGCCATCAAAAATGGAGGCAAGTTCAAAGTTGAAATTGGAGAGTTTGTCTCCGACACCCTACTTACCATCTCGTCTGGCAGCTGGCTCACCACAACACGGATCTCTGCTCCTATTATTCTTAGCCAGGGAATTCAGGTGATGCGATTTTGTGTCATTGACGAACCACAGTTCAATTTTGATAAAATTGAATTCACCTTAAATACAACCGGGTTAAATAAAACCAGGATGGAAAATGACCTCAGGCTATCCAGGATTCCGGGCAGAGAACTTATCATCACTCATGAGTCACCGGAAGAGATTCAATTAATCAAGGTCTTTAGCATAACTGGTACTCACATCTTATCGATAGATCATCCCGGCATTCAGGCACGCATTCAAACCGGAGGTTTAAGAACTGGTATCTATCTTATCCAGGTTCATACAAGGGATGGAATCAAATGTGTTAAAACTCACATCGGATCTTGAAAAAACTATTCAAAATAGTTAATATACCAGTTGTTTTCATCCAACAGGTAGTTGTAGATCTGGTCCCGTCTATTTGCCGGAAATTTCGAGGCCACTCTTTGGGCCAGGTAAGAGGGATCATTTCTGCGTTTTGACACCCGCATCAGGTCATAGAACCGCTCGCCCTCAAAAGCCAGTTCCCTGGCTCTTTCATTCATTATCTCATCTTCAAGGTGCTCCTGTTTTCCCGAAAAATCACCGGTCAGATCAGTATAACCTGTAATCTCATTGGTGAAAGGATCATGAAGGTAATTGATATTCCTGATGGCGATTGCAGCACTGCCACTTCCCAATCCAACCCGACCCCGGACGCCCACTTCCACTCTTCCGGCATCAAGGGTATAGTTGCTACCGTCGTTCAGTATGCCAAGAGCGGAATTGGTATTTGTAATGGGAAGGTCGTTCTGAATGTAAACCCAGTAGGTATAGATTTCAGCCATATAGAGTTGGATGCCACTGGCACGATAAATCGTGTAGTTGGCATCCTGACCGAAGGAATTCCTGCCAATGGAATATTTCATAACGACCGTATCCATGTTTTCCATAATGGCTCTTGAGCTCCGGTCATCCCCATCCCGTCTAAGGATGAGCATGTCCATGTACTCCTGCTCAGATATACCTACATTATTGTTTACATAATAGTAGGATGAACCAAAGCCCCGGTAAAAATCAGATGGTATTCCGGGAAATACGACCTCCGTCAGATCAGGATTATTCTGATCTACATCGATAACGGCACCTCTGAAGACCGATTCCCAATTCAGAATTGAAAGATATGTGGGTTTTAATTTATACTTGTGAGGGCCCCAGTCTTCAAAATAGCTTTGAAAGGAATTTTGCTGAAAATTGCCCTTATTGAACCAGATTGTATAAATATGCTCTCTGGTATCGATCTGGTTAAAAATATTCCTCCAGGCCCCATAGCCAAAACTATCATCAATATGGTACCGATAGGTGTCAGAAGGGTTGTTCATGATCCTGAGAAAATGCGATGAAGCCTGTACCAGGTCGCCCTGGGTCAGGTACATTTGGCCCATCAGGGCATCCATGGCATAATCATTCCAGATGGTCACTTCCCAGGTGTCGTCATTGTTCACGATAAAATGATTTACACCCACCGCCTTTACCTTATTTTTTATCTGATTGGTATACGTATCAATCACCAGGTCTGTATCATAGTACTGCTTCTCGAGGTCAATGGGCTCATTAAAAACCGTATCGTTATAAAACCCATCCTTCGCAAAGAGGATGTGAACGCTGTCAATATAGGTCCCCGGCGATTTAATATAGGCTTCAACTTCCTCAATGGTCGTAAGGGATTCATGGATATAAGGGACCTTACCATAAATTCGGACCGCATTAAAATAGGCCCAGGCCCGCATGCAAATAGCCTCTCCATATAAATTGTCATAATTGTTTACCGGGCTCTCGGGGTCAACTACTGCAGGCTGTTCTTGTTCCAGAATACGGATAAAATTATTACATGCTGCAATCAACTTAAAAAATCCAGTGGGGGAAGCAAACTCATTGGTTTTTGAGATATTGAAATTGTAAATTTCCACCATATCAGCCGTAGCATTGGGTGTTATTTCCAGAAGATCCCCGCGCAACTCGCCAAGAATCAGAAGCTGCTCTACCAGCTTCTGCTGTAGTGCATACATCCCCATCTCAACAGATCGGTATTCATACCAATCTTTGTAAAGATTCTCCTCTTCGATCCTGAGTTCCTGCTCCGGGTTAAGGAACTTCTCACACGATGTCAAAAACAGG
The DNA here is from genome assembly GCA_029938715.1 of Bacteroidales bacterium. Lineage (GTDB taxonomy): Bacteria > Bacteroidota > Bacteroidia > Bacteroidales. Next base: position 40,091 of record JAOZUK010000016.1, read on the forward strand.
ATGGACAGCCCCAGGGGAATCCACCAGAATGCATATTTCGTAACCCTCTTCATCAATTCATCAATTAAAAGTTCATTATAATCCAATATTAATCCCGACAATAAATTGCCGTGGAAGTGGCGCCATGCCGTAGTCAATCCCGGAGTATAACTGTGAATAAGAGTAGGCAAATTCGGGATCATACCCAAGGTAGTTGGTCGCTGTAAAAACATTATTTACCGAGGCATAGAATTCAGCATTCTTAAACATCAGGAACTTCCCTGGTGTTGTATAACTCACCTTCACATACTTCACCCGCATAAATGAACCATCTTCGATCCAACGGGTGGAAAAATCTGAGTTGCCCACAGGATCTTCCCAGACGGCCCTGGGAACACTGGTCTCGTGTCCGTCATACTGCCATCTGTTAAGCACATGGCTACTCTGGTTGTCAAGATCCGTCATTCTCTCATTCTGATAACGTACATAGTTAAAGACCTCATGTCCGAACACAAAATGCAGGGAGGCACTCAGCGTCCAACCTTTATAAGAGAATGAGTTGTTGAAACTTCCGTGATAGTCAGGTTGGGGATTGCCAATTTCAGTTTTATCGTACCCGTTGATAATCCCATCGGGACTACCGTCAGGGCCTGACAGGTCGGTGAAAAAAGCATCTCCAGCATTATAACGGATACCACGGTCGTTATACAGATTGGCGTTATTGGCAGCTTCCTGGGTGGTGAAAACTCCGTTGTAAATATACCCATAGAAGCTGTTTGCCGGGGATCCTACCTGGTTCACCCGTTCTGCACCGGGTACCTGGTAAACCAGTCTGTCGCCCTTGATGGAAGTAACTACATTTGAAACAGTGGAAAAATAAGCGCTCACGTCCCATTTAAAGGATTGGGCATTGACCAGCCTCATAAATGTACCCAATTCCCAACCCTTGTTTTCAATACTCCCTCCGTTCTCGATGAGGTAGTCGTAGCCATAGTAAGCTTCCACAGGGGTGTTAATAATCATATCATTGGTGGTAGAGACAAAATATTCAACACTGGCCGTGAACCTGTTTCCCAGTATGGCCAGGTTTATCCCCCCGCTTAACATGGTAACTGTTTCGTAACTAAGCTGATCATTGGTAAGGATTGCCGGGTAAAGGCCAACCGTTTCCCTGAATTTAACAGCCTGATAGTAATTTGTTGCAGTGGATTCACCAATATCATCATTCCCGGATTTTCCGGCAGTAAACTTTAGCTTCAGCTCATCGAGCCAGGCCTGATTTTTCAGAAATGATTCACTGGAGAGGCGCCATGCCAATCCTCCAGAATAGAAGAGGCCAAAAGGCGATCCACCGATATCCACAGTATTGATGGCATCTTTTCCTACCCGCGAAGATCCATCCAATGCGATACTGGCAGTCAACAGGTAACGGTCCCTGTAGCTATAATTGAGGTACTCGTAAAATGATATCCAATTCCAGTTCCTGTTATCTCCGCCAATCTCCCTCAGGTTATTCTGTCCGTCCTGCAGCATCCGGTATTGATCATTTTCATGGGCGTTTTTGGTTAAACCCCAATCCATCTGGAATTCATTGGTGAGCATATAAAATCCTGTATGAGAGGTAATGCGGTGGTTATTTCCAATCCTCTTATCATACCTTAAATAGGTATTGTTATACATAGAGGTCAGGTCATTGTTCATGGCCTTCGACACGTTGAAAGCCTCCTGGTTATAATAGAGCTCCATACCCCGGTTGGGTTGAAAAATCTGTTCCTTCAGCACATCATAGGTAAAACTGAACTTGCTGATCACAGACAACTCACCACTGATGGTTCCTTCCAATCCCATAAAAGCGGTAAAACTGTAATTGTTATTTAAGGCTTCGTAATTCTCTATGGTGGCCAGGGGATTACTCACCCCAATCTCGTCAACCTCAGCCAGGGTGCTCAACTCTCTTCCATCGATGTCATACTGGTAAGGGTTAAGGAGTGGCGATTTTGCCAGGCTGGTCCTGATGGGGCTGGTCTCTTTGGTTACGGCTGCATCCTTCAAAGTAGAATTGTTATAATTTAAGGAGACTCCCGCATCCATCTTCAGCCAGGTAAAAATATTAAGCCGGCTCACAAATCGCAGGTTGTATCCACTATAACCCGTATTCTTGATAATCCCGTCACTACTCAGGTAACCAAATGAAAGACCATAGCGGGCAATTTCATCCCCTCCTTTGACTTTCACATTTAAATTGTATAGCATGGCATTATCAAATACATAGTCCTGCCAGTTCGTGTTATGTTGGTAATCGATATAACGAGCATCATCCTCAGTCAAAAAAAGATTTGGGTAAAACTCCCTTATATCCTCCTCATGCATTCCTGATGAAAATAGAACCTCATTCATCAGGGTTTTATGTTGTCCACCGTCCAGTTGCGGTGTCTGGTTTGAAGGTGCAAGGGAATATCCCATTCTCAGGTTCAGCTCAATGGAGGTTTGGGTAGCGCTTGGATCAAGTGTTTCAACCAGGATGATTCCATTGGAGCCCTTGGATCCAAAAACAGATCCCACAGAGGGATCTTTCAGAATGGTAGTCTTTGACACATCAAAAGGATTTACTCCCATCAGACCATTATAGGCTTGACCGGAGATGTTGCTACCAAACAGCCCATGAGATATCTGAGGAAAGCCATCAACAACATATATAGGCTGGTTGTTAGCATATATGGAACTTACTCCCCGAATGGTTGTAACGGCTCCGGTTCCAGGCATTCCCGACCTGTTAACCACATACATCCCGGGTATCTGGCCCTCCATGTGCTGATCGATGGACAATCCATAAGTATGGTGCAGACCGGAAGTATTCAATTCCGAAAAGGACGATACTATATCCCTCCTGGGAACTTGTCCTGCCAACAATACAACCTGGTCATCCCCCGACTCCAAATCTTCGCTAGTGAGTCTAAGTACAAGATCCTGCCGCTTATTCAGATAGATCCGCCTCATTTTATAGCCAGATACAGCACTTATAATTAACCATTCGTCACCGGTAAAAGACTGGATTTCAAAAGTTCCCGAATCACTTGTTACTACCGGTAGCATGCTGGAGCCTTCGATACTGACTGAAACCCCTGAAATGGGTTGACCGGACCCGGACCTGATCACCCCACTGACCATAGTAGTATCCTGAGATATCAAGGAAACCCAGGATGTCATTAGCAACGCTACTATAAACAAAGCCTTACATTTCATAAAGGTAGATATCTTTGATAGTCGTTTCATGTAATCCTCTTTTAGCTTATTCATCAAAGGGCAGGAAGTCAATATAATCTATCACCAGCCCATTATTGGATACCAAACCAGGTTCCTTATATTCGAATCTTATCTTCGTCTCACCATAATCCAGTTTATTCTCGACCCAGCAATCAAATTTATTAAATCCACCTTCGGGCAAATACCTACCCTCGTGCACACTCCACCATATCTCCCTGTCCCTCACATAATCATAATAATCCATAGTCATGACCAACTCGTCATTGACATATATATCATAAATTCCACCCACGTACATGTGGGTTCTAACCACCATAAGGTATTTCCTGGGAAAAAGCGTCTCAATATTGAACTCAACACTGAAGGCACCAGAATATCCAGCACTAAAACTCACATTTAATATGGAATCATTTGAAGCTGAGGGAACAAGTTCCCTGAGGGTAGGGAATGTCACATCACTAATGACAGAGACTTCCTCCCTCCATGCAAAAGTATTAAAACCCCTCTCCTGTAGCAACCACTCTCCCTCGTGCCGGTATGATCCGGTAAACAGTGTATCGGGAACGCCAAAATCAGCATAATTATAGGTATAACCATTGCTGCAAAGTTCCTTATCAACCGGTTCATATTCAATCACCACACTATCTCCCAGAATATTTTTCATCTTTAGCGTATCCTTGCCTGGAAGAAGAAGGAATTCGTATTCCTCAACCATATTTTCGAAGACGCCATGTTCCAGTAGGTGCGGAATTAGAATCTCATTCTGCCATTTAATTGGAATATCGGTATGATCCTGAAAATTACTACCTAGCGTCTGGGCCATTTCATCCAGTGCCAGGTTATAATCCTCAGCCAGGGGAAATACAATTGTAGCTGTTTTGCTCCTGAACTCTTCACTGACGGGAAAGAACTCCTCTTCAAAAGAATTATATACGATCAACACGCTGTCATAAATCGTATTGCCATGCTCATCAAAACCCAGTGGGCGGCTCAATTCCCTATCAAGGATGATGGAATCCTTACTATCTACGTAGTCACGGAAAACGGGATTGTTTATGGCAAAAAATTCATACAGATTAGGCTTGGGAACTGCCACCTCGTCCATGGTGAAGTACTTCCCATTCCTGTAAAGCGGACTCTCAAATTCCAGGCCGATATCATCGAGGTAAATACCATTACCCGTCTTTTCAAAGAGGGCAAATTTCTCCCCGAGTGTCTGAATCTTGCGTTTTCCTGTAACATTTCTGGACTGTATAAAGTGGAGCGAAATATGATAGTCCATTATGCTACGTGTAACCGTCCCAGTATCTAGCAATCGGGAAAATGCATCATTGGTCGGGATGAAAAGGGTGTATGGGTCATCTCCATTAAACAGTGTATCGTACCTGAATTCTTTGATATAACCTGCGAACAGAGACAGGTCCTCCTTTGCCTGGATCACCTCCCAAATATCCTGATCCACTGTTTCCGGCTGATCATTGTAATGCTCATCCCAAACTTTCTTCTCACAACCAGCCAGAAAGAATGACAGGACAAGTACTATGGCGCTATATTTAATAATCATCGTTACGCTGTTTAGTAGGGTTCAAATCTTATATAATCCCAGCTTAATGTACCCGGAACAAAAGACCTTACCTGGATTGTATGATGTCCATAACTGAGAAATTCTATGGAGCCAAGTTCTATCTGTGCATAAGGATTATCGGCAGATCCTTCTGTGGTCAGATCAATAAGGCCCCCAAGTTTTTTTCCATCAATTGAAACTTCTACCAGTGCATTCAGGCCACTGAAAGCCTCTGCACCAAACAGAACCATGTAATTGCCCTGCACTATTTTAGGGATCTTATAGCTTACCGTAAAGTCACCTCCAAGTACAATATAATCTCCTCCCCATGCAGGATGGTTCTGATCGGGTTCCTGTACAAAAAACAGGTCTGAACCCGACCATTTAATGTTTAAAAGGGAAGAAGTATCCTCCACCAGATACTCCCCAGGCTCGAGACTGAATTCATCAAAAAGGGGTTCCCCTTCAAACTGAAAGGTCTGAATGGCTCTTGACGGCTGAACCTGTCTCAATATCTGATCAATGAAATGTATAGATCCACTCTGGGTCAGGATATTACTGTTATCATAGTTAAACCCGATAAAATCAACAATGGTGGTATCCACCCCGCTTATGATGGTATCAAATGTCTGTTTTCCCTTATTAATGATAATGTCAATACCCAGACCATTAATATTTAGAGGAATTTCTGAATAGGTACTGTAGTTGGTGGCCTCATCCTCAAAGTCATCCAGAAAATTAAGCTCTGTGAGCCTGTGATACGCTACGAAACTGTTCAGGGGATTCAATTCATTGGTAAAGTCACTGTCATCGGGACTGATATCTGCCACCAAATCCTCAAAGGTGTGTATGCCCCGCTTGTTAAATACAGAATCGTGTTCCAGAAGCAGTGTAAATGGCCTGGCTGTTTCATCTTCATCCTTAACATTAATATCGAAATCCTCCACATACCCGGTGGCCTCCACAGCACTCAGGAATAAGCTGTAACCATCATTCTGGTCAAGCCATTCATACGTTGTATAGGTGATTGGAATCAGGGCGCTGCTAACGATATGTACATACCCGTTGGAGGCTTCAATGTTGGGAAGAATAACAGGGGCCTGGTTGTTTATGCTGTAATAGGAGGTATCTACTTCCACAATAAAACTAACTGTAAGAATATCGCCCGAAAGGGTATAATCCGGCAGGGCTCCAAAAGGAAAATCATCCGATTTTATGGCTTGATTTACCGCATGGAAACGACTGAAAGAAGAAACATACTCCTGGTCCGCCAAAAGCTCATCCAGTGATGAAAACTGGTCACTATCTTCAATAAACTGATCAATTGCCTCATTTGTGGGTAAAAACAGGGTGTAACCAATGCCATTGGGATTATAGGCGCTGAGCGTTTTATCAATACCCCCCCTCTCAAGAATACTCAGGAAACTGGAGTAGTCTTCCTTATTCTCAACCACAAAATCATAGATGGTTATTTCGATCATATCTTCGAAATTGGCTTCTACAACCACGGGGTCACAGGACCTGATTCCAATCAGAGCCACACTTAATCCCAGCAATATTTTTAGTTTTTTCATCGCTTAAAAAATGTAGTATGGATTCTGGATTAGATTGGGATTACGTTCTATCTCTGATTCTGCGATAGGCATGTACCAGCCAAGAGGGTTTGTTAATTTGGTAGCCAGTATTCTTTTTTGAGTTGAAGGCACATTGGAAACAATGATTTCAATAAGTTTACTCTTTCTGCTGTAATCATTTCTTCGTCCCATTCGTACCAGGTCAAACCATCGCTTCCCTTCAAAGGCCAGTTCTAAAGCTCGCTCCTGGAGAATGGCATCCTCATAAGCTACAGGAGAATCTGGCAGGCTCAACCCGGGCACACCTGCACGATACCTTATGTCATTGATAATTTCCAGTGATTCATTATACCGGGAAAGTTGGGAAAGCGCCTCGGCTTTCATAAGTAAAACATCTGCCAGCCTATATACCATCCAGTTACAACTGCGCTGATCACTGCCTGTCCGCTCTGTGATTCCATCGGCCGCCCTGCCCACATACTTCCAGATGCCCCAATCGTCATCACCAAATTTCGCAATTGAAGATTTTTCACCCCTCTTCTGCTCATTATTCCCAAATTCAAGCCCAAACATCTCAATGGCTTTCTGACTTGGATCATAGTTGAAGCTATAGCGTCTGGTAAGTCCGTACATTTTGTTCGGCTGATTAAGCTGTTCTTCAAACTGAAACTCAAAAATACTCTCCAGCGAATTTCCCGGATAAAAAATTTCAAACCACTTGGCCGGAGGCATCAGCACATACTCAATTGAAGCCTCGATTCTTTCCGCATAAGTGATGACAGCCTCGTATTCGAATAACCACAGAGAAATGTCGGCCATCAATGCATCGATGGCCACTTTTGTGACACGTCCCTTTATCTCCTCCGGTGTTTGGTAGCCATCGGTGGTGGCATATTTCCGGGCCTCCTCCAGTTCAGGAATCAACAAACGCAGCAGATCCTCACCGTCAATCTTGGCTTGGTATACATCTGCATCATCTGTTTCAGTGGGTTCAGTTACAAAGGGTACATCCCTGTAAATCCGCACCAGGTAAAAATAAGCCAGTGACCTTAAAAAGTATACTTCTGAAAGATAGCTCTGAAGAATATAATCGGTAAATGTATCGTCCCTGTCCTGTACCAGTGGCGCATTTTTGATTACTTCATTACAATAATTAATCACCGTGTAGAACTGGGCCCAGTTGCAAAGCCAGTTGTCGGGATAAATATTGCTTTCGGCTACCTTTTGCTCATCAAGGGATTGATTTACATCTCCAATGATCATATCGGCTCTGAGTTCGCCATATCTGAATAAGCGGTCATCCATCTGTGCAAAGCTTTCATATGCACCCATCACCACTGCATGGACATCCTCCTTGGTCTGCCAGAACTCCTCCCGTATTAATCCCTGTGGAGGGATGAGGTTAAGCCAATCGCTGCATCCGGATGTAACTGTAATTACTGCGATCAATATGATTATTTTTGCCTTATTTCTCATTATTCTTTTCATTTAAATGGATGCTAGAATCCAACTGCAATACTCATGGTCAGGATTTTTGGTGGGGGTGTATTTGCTCTGTCGACACCTATCCAAAAAGGATCACTGGCATCCTGGCCGACCTCCGGGTCCTGTCCTGAATATCTGGTCAGTGTCAAAATTTTACGGGCGCTGATGGCCAGGGTCAGAGTTCGTACGTTCAACTTGTTACAGAGGTCTTGCCTTAGCCGGTAACCCAGCTTCATGTTGATCAGTCGCAGGTAGTCTCCCTGTTCCACATATCGGTCGGAACCCAGGTTGTTTGCAGGATGACCCATATAGGCCCTTGGCAACATGCCCTCTTCATCCTGCCCCTGAACCCGCCACCTGCTCAATACGGCTTTACTCTGATTGTTCCTGTCATTCATTCCTTCCGTATTCATAGCCACCTGGTTCACTATATCGAATCCAAGCCGGTAATGAAAACTGCATGAAAAATCGAAATTCTTATATCCCAGGTTAGTTCCAAAACCACCTATAAAATCAGGATTTGAATCCCCGATGTAAACCACATCATTAAGGTCGATTTTGCCATCATAGTTTATATCTTCATAGATGGCATCTCCTCCACGGAAGATATAGGTTCCAAGATAGGTCATGGGAAGAGGAATACCGGCAGCATCCCTGAGCACATTTCCATTGGCGTCCTTTGCTATTGCATCTGCATCAGTGGGATACACACCTTTGTACCTAAATCCAAAAAAGGACCCAATGGGCTCTCCTTCAATTACCCGCAGAGGATACTGACCGTTTCCGATGGAGGTGGAGCGCTCGTTGTTAAAATTATCAGGAAGATCCAGGAACCTGTTTACGTTTTGAGAGGTATTGAAGTTTACAGACCAACGGAAATTCTGGCCCTGGATGATTCTGTATTCCATCATCAGTTCCCATCCTCTGTTTTCCAGTTCCCCGCCATTTAAATAATTTAGGTGCTCGTATCCCGATGAAGTGGGTATCTTATACTTTTGCCAATCCTGTGATCCACCAAATAGAAGATCCGTTGTGGTTTTCAGATAAGCATCTGCCTCCAGGTATAGCCTGTAATCCATAAAGTTAAGCTCTATACCCACGTTGTAGGAGGCCACAGATTCCCATTTAAGATTATCCAGTTGTATGCTGGATGGCCCAATGGCAGGATAGACCATGTAATTCCCGTTGCCTGTTGATTCGTACGAAGCAAACCGTGCATACGCATCGTCAGGCTGCCTGCCGGAGATACCCCAGCTGAAACGAAGCATGCTATCATCCATCTTCTCAAACCAATCCAAAAATGATTCCTCCGAAAACCTCCAACCTACCGAAATACCAGGGAAATACCCCCACCTGTTATTGGATCCGAAAATGGAACTGGCATCTGCCCTGAATACAGTCTGCACCATATAGCGATCCTTAAATTTGTAATTCACAGTGGCCAGAGCACCCAGGTTACGGCTTTCCCCTGAGCCTGTACCTATCCAGTTGATCTGTGCATCGATGGCTGGATCCTGAATACTTGTGCTTGGAGTTTTGTTACTCTGGATATTCATCCATTCGTATCGCGATTGATTGGTGATCCATGTTATCGCCCCGCTGAGTTGATGAACATTCGATTTAAAAGGATTATCAAAAGCCAACTGGGTCTCGGTCCGGATTCGCGATTCAATGTTGTTACCCTCCTCTGCTTTATTAACTGTCCAATCTAACCAGTCCGTCCCCAGAGCATTATATGGAAGAAAGTTTTGAGATTTACGACCTACATATTGAAATGAGACCGTTTCCCTGATGAGAAGCCAGTCATTGATGTTGTATCGCAACCTGAAGGTATTCTGGAGATCGTTTTCAACCCGGTCATTTTTTCCAAGATTAGCTACTGCTACAGGATTATAATATGAACCTCCGCTACCCTGGTAACTGTTTATGGGGGTAAAATACTCTCCTGTTGGATTTCCATTCTGGTCATGCTCCCAGATACTCATGTTGGGTGATTTGATTAAGGACATTTCCCGAATGTTGCGATTATCAATCTCCAGGTTGCCATCCCTGCTATTGTTATAATAACTGAACTGAACTGTGAAAAGCAGTTTCCGGGACAGGTAATAATCCAGATTCACGCGGGTGGATATTCTCTTTGATCCTGTATTTATGGTAGTTCCCCCTTCATCCACATAACTTAAAGAGGTAAAATACCTGGTCTTCTGTCCACCACCTGACACCTTGAAATAGTGATCATGAGTTGTTGCATTCTGTGTGATTTCATTTAACCAGTTGGTATTGGCCGAGTAGTTGTAGAAATCGTAGTTATCAATATCATAAGCAATCTCATTTGGGATGTCAAATACACCCCTGCTGTTATGCCACTCCTCCAGCTGGAGCATAACGTATTCATCCCCGGTTAGCAGGGGAATTGCAGCGGGTTGAATATTGATACTGGGCTTATACTGGTATTCGAACTGTACTTTACCCAATCTTCCGGTATGAGTTTCAATGAGCAATACACCGTCTGCACCCTGTGATCCATACACAGCTGTGGATGCTGCATCCTTAAGTACCTCAATTGACTTAATATCCTGCACAGCAATATTTATCAGGTTTCCAATATCTTCAGAATCGGCAGAACTCAGATCGAAATTCGCATCCACACGGAATTGCGGAACTCCGTCAATCACTATCAATGGCTGATTATTACCCATAGAGCTAAGTCCCCTGATGACCAGTTGAGAACCCGAGCCAGGATCACCGCTGGCACTGATGATATCCAGTCCGCTTACCTTTCCCTGTAAGGCATCTGTTGCAGAGAGCACTCCTGAATTCTGCATTTCAATAAGGTCCACCTTTACCGATGAAGATGCTTTATCGCGATCGTCTATATTCGTCAGGTTGAAATTAGATTTTGCCTGGGCAGTGATGGTAACTTCCTCCAACTCTACGTTTGAGGCATTGAGTTCGATGGAGAGGGCCTGGGAAGGATCGGCTTCAATCTCCTTGGTCTCATATCCTATAACGCTTATCCTTAGAACATTATCAAGGCTTTTCATTTCCAGCACGAAATCTCCATTCACATTGGAAATTGTACCGTTAATAATCCTATTATCGGCATCGTACTCAATAATGTTAGCACCAATTACAGCAATCTTATCCTCACTGTCAATTACTCTTCCTCTGATGATCTTGCTCTGCTGAGCATAAACCTCAACAAGGCTAAACAGTGAAAGTGCAAGTAAAATGGCTATTCTCGTTTTTTTCATCTCTTATAAAGCCTTGATTTAATTATTCGGTATCAACTTCAGTAAACATGAGTACTCTGTCAATTTCATGTATCACTCCATTGATGATAAGATTTCTGAAAACTTCATTGCCTTCCCCAATGTCTCTTCCGGTCATGATATTGGATTTTGCGGATTCTTCTACTCCTGTATAGGTGCCCCCCTGAGCATCACCAATCGTGATCAGGTCATATCCGGGATCAATAAACATTGTTGAAAAAATAGTGGTAAATGTGGTTGACTTCTCGTCAACCCTGGCAGTTTCGTAATAGCCACTGGGCTGGATCCCGTCGGTTAAGATCAGATTCCCCTGGATGAAATGAAATTTCAACAAATCCTGCAATGCTCCCTGATCAAGGGTATCAACCTGTGAGACAATAAGGGCTGAATCGCTGGGTATAAAGACGGTGTAGTTTTCATTGTCCGACAAAAACATAATTTCATATGTATTTGCAAGTCCGGACTGGCGGAGAAGGTCATAGAACACCGGATAGCTGGATTGTATTTTTAAATACATATCCGGAGAGGAGAAGCTGAAATAGTTTTCGATATCATAGGATATCCCGTTGTCTGCATCAGATGTTATCTCCGTCGGGAAATTGGGTTTCTGCGTCAAACCCTGATAACCGATGGATGTAGGTGAAGTGCCGCTAACTTCGCCTGTCTCATTATCGACGATGATATAATTTCCAGTCAGATTCTTAAAGAACTCTTTCCTTGAAAGCCCTTTGGGAGTTCCAACTGCAATGTGATTCATAAGCAGAGTTCTCAGATCGGTAGGACCCAGCGAATATTCCCGGCCTTCTCCCTGGGCTATCTGGAAGAGAGAAAACTGTTCGGTTGTGGGATTGTAAAGCAGTGAAGAGTCGATTGATGAATTTGTATTGGACTCCAAATAGAAAAGATACTGGTCATCTTCTCGTTTCAGCGCAGAGAGCAGACCAGCATCCTCAATGGCAAACATGGTTTTGGAATAACCTTTCAATAGATATGCGGGTCCGGCCACTGTGTAAAATACCCTGGGAACTATTGCATTGTCGACACCTATAAATGTGCTGTTGCTGCCAAACTGCTGATCAACAATATACTCCGGATCTAAAATGATCCTGTCATTTTCCCCGTTCATAAATCCATACTCAAAATCGGAAGGATAGAGGGAAGTTGGAGACAGATGGGAATTAATAATGATACTTTTGATATTATCCGGTGCAGCCTCAAGGGTACCCCACCTGTTGGCTCCTTCAAAGTACTCTTCCAGAAAAACATCCATGGCTTCATTGGTTGGAGCAATCAATCCATGGTGATACCTGATGGTCACATTATTGGGTAACCCAAATGTCCCGGAAGGAGGAGAAGTTCGCTCACTGAGAATATCAAAGGTCAGGTCGGGGTAGGTCAGATCAAAAAGAGAATCTACTTCCAAACCCTCATCAGCACCTGGCTGGTCATAGGTTTTTTGCTCGTTGTACTCAAATAAAGGGAACTGGTTGATCAAATCCAAAAAATCGGTGTATGATTCTGAACCTTCATCGCTTTCCAAAATTTGGTATGCATTAGCAAGCGGCTCTGTGACCCTGTCTATCTCATAAATAAAACCATTTTCTGCAAATATCTCATCGCCAATCACTTTTCCACCTCCATAGTAAAGGTCCTGGGGATCATCAATGGCACGGTTAAAATAAAACGAATAGTCGTCGGCCTTGAGATTGTATATATCGAAATAGTCTCTGTAAAAGATAGGGGCATACTTCCTTGAATCGATGGCAATCATACGGTGCCAATCGGTTTCAAGGGTATCCACGATCTTAATTGATTCATCGAATTTAACCCCGACACCCAGCTTCCGGTTGGCATCCAGCAAAAGGGTCTGTCTTTTGAATCCGCGGGGTTTGTTGTTATTAATATCCAGCGTGTCGATCCAACCATATACATCCAGGGTAGTGAGTTGAATCTTTGTCCATGGATTCTGTACCAGGTGAAACTTTACAAGTTCCTGTAACTCCGCCAAAGGAATATCCTCAACCGAATTATAGAGAGGATGCGCCTGGAAATACTGTGAAAAAGCCTCATTATTGGGAGAGAACACAGTATAACTACCCGATGTGTTAATAATCGTGTCATAGCCAGCCAACGCTATACAGGTTGCAAACGTAGATAAATCAGGCTGAGTAAGCAATTGGGTATACACCTTTCCTGCCAGCCACTCTGGCCGGGCGTATTTGTCATTTTTCAAGTCAGGATCACATCCTGCCAGAAAAAAAAGGCTTAAAACGATTATTGCGAGTATTCGTGCTTTTGTCATTACGAATTATATAATAATGTATATGCTTCCATTAAACAGGTGCCTAAATAAACAGGTGCAACAGGGCAGCCAAACTGTGAATTATACGCTGAAACATAGATAAAACCAATACCTATCTGACTCCGCATAATGCAATCGGTTGCTTTAGCTTGCAGTTTGCGTCCTCTGCACAGCTCCAAATATATAAAATTGTTCCAGATGGCAATCTCTGAAACCCTTTAATTAGAGTCAATCCAGATAATACATGTCCCCTCAAATAACTATTCGCACAGGGTTAAAAAATCACAAGAAAACAGGTGAATTTCAACTGTGGATTTTTATTACTAAATTGGGGGGCGATTTCATTCTTAGCACAAGATAACCTAACGAAAATTTTAACAATTATGAGCAAAGAAAAAGATGGTGGTATCTCCAGGAGAAAATTTCTTGGAACCA
>JAOZUK010000674.1 GCA_029938715.1 Bacteroidales bacterium
CTATGTAGAATAATTTGTTTTATAGGCTTTTTTGAACCTATGGATCAGATTTTTTCCTGTAACAACACTGGCGGTTATCACACCGTTCAGGGGTGTTAATCCCTGTGCAAAAATATCTTCACCGGTAAAGAAGAGGTTTTTCATACCGGACCTGGGGGATAATTCCGGATTAAATGCTTTTTGAATATCAAGGCCAAACATTGATCCTTGATCATGATGGGTTAGGTTCTTAACATCCAACGGTGTAATTAATTTGGAGTAGCTGACATGCTCTTTTATTCCCGGGAATTTTTCATTCAGGCGATCGAGATAGAACTGAGTGATTCGTTCGGTGACCTTTTTATACTCCTTGCTATCTTGTTTTCCTTCGTATTTTTCAAAGTATTCATACCTGGTTTCGTGATGCATCTCTGCGGTCTGATACCTGGGATTCTGATGTTCCTTGTTCAGAAGGGATGGGAATGAGATTGTCAAATCATCACAAACCCACCCTTTTTCTGTTGGATTTCTTGACATGGTGGAGGGGTCGCCAATAATTGTTTTGTAGGCTGTCCTCTTGATACCAAAAGATGAAATATCACCTTCAAATCCAATCAGTAATAGCAGAAATGAGGGAACAGAACTATGCTTTTCCAGGGCCTTGACCAACCTGGGGGGGCGTTCTTGCTCCGGCACAAGCCCCAACAGGGTCTCTCTAATACCGATGGAACTTATAATCTTGTCGGCAAAAATGCTGGTTCCATCTTCAGTCTCCACTCCAATGGCTCTGCTATTTTCAAAAATAATCCTTTCCACCCCTGAAGATGTTCTGGCTTCTCCACCTTTCAAGCTTACTGAGGCCACAAGGGCATTTACCAGTGCTTCACCTCCTCCATCCGGGTAAAACATCCCGTTAAACTGCATATTCTGAGCATATGCGTAGAATGGGAATGGTGTCTCATCAAGAGGGATCCCAAAGTAGTGGGAGAAAGACAAAAGGATGGCTCTCAGTTTTTCATTCTCTATTTTCAATACAGCATCCACAACTTCAGTAACAGATTTATCCATATGAGGCAGCATCTTAAATGCTTTGGAGAATCCGAACATGATTCTGGCTATGGCAGGCGGATACATTTTTGGAAGGGAGAACATTCCTGATTTTTTTTCAAGAATGCGCAGGTGTTTGAAGTAGAGATCAATTTTTTGACTCTCATCGGGGAACTCAGATTTCAACTTTTCCAGCAATTCGCTTTTATCATTAATAAATGCAAATTGATAGTTCAGGTCGGGGAAATACTTAATCTGACATTCATCATCCAGCGGAGAGAAGGATGCCTTCCCGCCTGTAATGGTTTTCAGCAGCATATAATCAACACTGGTCTTAGAATAATCACACACCCACTGTATCCCTGGGGACCAGGTCCAGTTACCGTTTTCCGGGTCGGTAAAACTTCCCATTGATCCTCCAAGGAACCGATTCTTTTCCAACACCAACACCTTGTAATTACACATTGCCAGTGATGCAGCACTCGACATGCCGCCAATACCGGAACCAATAACTATTGCATCAATTTTTTTTTCTGGCATCTCTCCTCCTTTTAATGCAAGATACCTATTTGAAT
>JAOZUK010000675.1 GCA_029938715.1 Bacteroidales bacterium
CTGGATGGAGATATCCTGATCAATATGGATTCGGAAGATGAGGGTGAGCTATATGTGGGATGTGCCGGTGGCATTGATGTTTCGGCCACCAAATCTTACACAGAAGAGGATGTTCCTGCAGGTTACGATGCATACCTGATTCATGTACAAGGACTGAAGGGGGGCCACTCGGGGCTGGATATACCACTGGGCAGGGCCAATGCCAACAAAGTGCTTTTCCGTTTTATGATGCAGGCAGAAGCTGACCTAAAAGTAAGGCTTTCGGAAGCTTCAGGAGGTGACCTCAGAAATGCCATTCCTCGTGAGTCCAGTGCCATTGTAATCGTTCCCTCAGAATCGGCCGGTGCTTTGGAAGCATTGGTATCTGACTACCAGGATATATACCGGAATGAGTTTGCGGAAACAGAGCCAGGACTGGCGTTTACCTGTGAAAAGAGAGAAATGCCGTCTAAGGTGGTACCTGTAGAGGATCAGGCCAAGTTTATCCGTGGCATTTTTGCCTGTCCCAATGGGGTTCAACGCATGAGTCAATCCATGATCGGGCTGGTGGAGACTTCCAATAACCTGGCCATTGCCAGCGTAAAAGATGGTGAATTTGTAGCTTTGAACCTGACCCGTTCCTCAGTGGACAGTGCCAAAGAGGCCACGGCATGGAAGATTGCTGCGGTATTTCATCTGATGGGAGCCAAAGTGGAACTGAGCGGAGAATACCCTGGTTGGAAACCCAATATGGACTCCCCTATTTTGAAAACCTGTCAGGATGTGTACAACAAAAACTTCGGTAAAATACCGGAGATAAAGGGCATGCATGCAGGACTGGAATGTGGATTACTTGGAGGGGTATACCCGCATCTGGACATGATCTCAATTGGCCCGACCATCCGATTTCCCCATTCTCCGGACGAGAAAGTGAAGATCGATACTGTGAAGAAATTCTGGGATTTTCTGGTGGCCATACTGGCGGATATTCCTAAAAAATAGATAGCGTTTTTAGCACATCTAGTTAACAGGAACAGTCATCATGGCCCCCGACTGGAAGAGAGATATTCGTTGCAGTGAAAGCACACTTGTCCCAAGCACTACTTTTAATTCGGCCACATCAGGTATCCTGTAATAGAGGGTGTTTTGAGTATTGTCTACCCCGGTTTGTGTAAAGTAGTTGCCAGGACGGGCTGTTTTTCCCTGTGGTGTGATCTGCACTTCAAGGGGGAGTCCCTCCATTAATTCAGCGGGTACAAATCCCAGTTGCCCGGAAAACATCTCCAGGCGGTAACGGGAAGATTCCGGACCATCTTCCGGAACAACAAACCAGGTCTTTTTCTTTAAACCGGATACTGTTTTGCCCGTGAACAGGGAGAGGTAAGAGGCCTCCATCTGGTCCAGTTTTTCAATGGCAGCCGCCATGGCTTCTCCGTCGGGATATACTTCATATTCACCGGTAAGCATTTCGAACCTTCTTAACCGAATCTCAAGTAGAAAATCGGCAGCTTCCCTGGCTTTTGTGGAGGGTGATTTCTGCTCCACCACTGTACGCTGGACAGGTACCTGAACATAAGCGGTATCGGTTACCAAGGTTTTATACATGGTTTCGTTGCG
>JAOZUK010000244.1 GCA_029938715.1 Bacteroidales bacterium
GTGGCCGATCTGCTGTAATGATTCAATACAGGTCCGGCTGCACCCGGAGATCCGTTGATCACGGCCATATAACCGGTGAGTTTAACCACATAATAGAGAACCCATTGACCTTTCGGCACATCAACCGACAGCACTCCATCAGTGACATGGCCCCTCAGGTCCTCCCCCATGGTAAACTCATCGGAGCGTTTGGGGACCAGCCTTACCATCTGAAGGTCCCTGTAAACTTTTTTATTCCTGGAATGTATTTCAGGATCTACCCTGAGAAGGAGCTCTTCAATATTAAATTGATAGGTCTCACCCCCTTCCAGGTCAATGGTCTCAATGGTCACCATCTGGGTCTGGTCTTCCTTCTTCAGGAACTCTCCTCCAAAGGGCCAGCCCGATCCCACAATCATATCGCAGATTATGCCCCGCTCCTTTGCCCCCTTTAGCGCCACTTGAAGCATATCCAGCCATGGCTCCTCAAAAATGGTCAGCGCCTCATACCCCACTGGATCCGAGCCTTCCGGAAATGCGATGGGATTGATCTCCACACCCCCAATTCCAGCTTCCTTCATTACATCCAGCTCCCTTAAAATCTCCTTCTCCGACAGCCTGTTGCCATTCCACCACCAGCGCACAAACAGCCTGGCTTCAGCAGGCGGATCCTGAAAACCTTTGTAATATTGATCCACAGTACCGGTCTGTAGATTGGGATTTACGCATCCCAGGAATGAATCAATAAAAATAACTCCGGATGTGGCCAGAAGTCCACTTTTGACAAAATCTCTTCTTTTCATTTGCGCTAGGATTATTAATTCAGTTGGTGATCTACCATTTCTTAACCGTTTCAATCATGGCTAGTATATTTTCCACCGGAGTGCCCGCTTGAACATTGTGACAGGAAGCACAGATGTAGCCCTCCCGGCCACCTCCCAGGGTCTCCAGGCATTGCAGGGTCTCTTTCCTCACATCCTCTGGTGTACCAAAGGGAAGCACAAACTGATTATCGATTCCTCCATGGAAGATCACACGGTCGCCGTACTTCTTCTTTAGCTGGTCGGTCTCCATTCCCGGACAGACATGTTGAATGGGATTCAAAATATCAATCCCACAATCGATTAAGGGTCCAACCAGTCTTTCGGAAGCGCCGTCGGTGTGGTAAAACACTTTGAGATCATAGGAATGGATCAGGTCACACCACCGTTCCATCCTGGACTTCAGAAAATACTCCCACGATTCGGGCGCCATCAGCAGGTTATCCTGCATGCCAATGTCATCACTGATAAAAACCATATCCAGGTACCCCGCAGCCTGGTCAAAAAACCGTTTCATCATCTCTGTCTGGATCTCCTCAATGCGATCCAGGGTGGCCTGGACCAGATCGGGATACATCAATATATCCAGCAGGGATTGTTCTATACCACGCAACTGGCTATAGATCTCAAAGAAGGAGACCCAGGGGCCTATCACTGCAAAGTCTTTTGATGCTCTTTTAGCCAGGGCAGTAGCCGCCTCGTAATCAAATCTGTCGGGATCGGGCCAGAAGGAATACTTTTCCACATCGGAGGGAGTCTCATAGCCCTGCATGGGAGGCTCAATAAATTCCTGGTAATGTGCGTCACCGGCCTCCACTTCCTTCAGGGGTACGCCCCACATGGTACGCTCTCCCATGGCTTTAGCTCCCACCTGCGAACCTGCACTCTCTCCCTTATCTGTTTTGTAGTCCATAAACACCCAGACAATCTTGTCCAGTCCCAGCTTTTTCCACATATCAAAATCATCCTTTGCACCCACATGTTTGATCAGGGCGCTTTCAACTTCAGGTGTATGCCATATATCCACCGGCATGCGGTCCACAGGTTTTCTTTCCAGGATATTCAGTACTCTCTCTTTAGGGTTCATGTTGTTGTTTTTAATTTGTGACTATTGCTTGCTTCTAAGATAGTTTCAATATTTTCTAAAAATAGCCTTTTCAGCACAAATTAATTCATGCTATATTTACCTCAGTTCCACCAATAATTATTATTTAATTCACAAATGAAAATAAAAAACACGCTTCTTGGTTTCCTGGCTGCTCTCTTTTTAGCAGGTTGCAATACAACTCCTGTAACTCCACCCAATATTGTATTTATCCTGGCCGATGATCTCGGTTACTCTGACCTGGGTTGCTACGGTGCAGAAATTATTGAAACTCCTCATATTGACGCACTGGCAAAAAACGGGCTCAGGTTCACTAACTTTTACAATACAGGCAGGTGCTGGCCCACCCGAACCAGCCTGCTTTCAGGCTTTTATCCTCACCAGGTACTATCCGACCATATAGAGGGTGTGGACTATGCACAGGGCAACTTTCAGCCTGTGAATGAAACCTGGCTGCCCACCCTACTGAAGAGCCATGGATACCGCACCTACCACTCCGGGAAATGGCATCTTTTCAGAAGGGTTCCAACAATCAACCATATGACCATGGAGGAGGTTGGGTTCGACAGATCCTATATGACTGAGGATGGACGCCATCTGAGGCCAAAAGAACTGCATGAGAATGGAAAACTGCTTCCACCTCTTCCACAGGGAACTGTCTATGAAGCATCCACTGCCATTGTGGATCATGGCATAAAGTACTTAAGGGAGCATACAGAAAAGCATGCAGATGAGCCGTTCTTCCAATACCTGGCGTTTATAACTCCACATTTTCCTTTACAGGCCCTGCAGGAAGACATCGATAAATACAGGGATGAATTCCTTATGGGGTGGAATGAGATCCGGGAACTCAGAACCGAGAACAGGGAAGAGCTGGGATATGAGGTGCATGCAGTGGAATCCTTTGAACCGGAACGTTTTGCCCCCTGGAACCTCACACAGGAGGAGCTTATCACCCAGATTGACTCGAATGATGTGGCCAGGGCCGTACCCTGGAACAGTCTGACTGAGGAACAAAAAGAGTTTCAGGCCACGAAAATGGCCATTCATGCAGCCATGATTACAAGAATGGACAGAGAGATTGGTCGCTACCTTGAGGAGTTGAAGGAATCGGGGTACATGGAAAACACCATTATTTTCTTTTGTTCCGACAATGGAGCAAGTACCGAGATCATGAACCGGGCCGACAAACATACACCGGGAGCTTTGCCGGGAGCGGCTGACTCCTATGTCTGCCTTGGCCCCGGATGGTCCACAGCAGCCAACACACCTTTCAGGTTGCATAAAACCTGGCTTCATGAAGGGGGTATTTCCACTCCTCTTGTGGTACACTGGCCAGCCGGGATCAAAGATCAGGGTGTATTCAGAAAAATGAATTCACATATCATTGATATTGCTCCGACCCTTCTTGAACTGGCAGGAGGAGATCCAGCAGAATTAAACGGAAATGGGGATGCTCCGGGGATTAGCCTGGTCCCATTCTTAAACCAAGATGTACAGAGCCAAAGACCTCCGCTCTTCTTCCACCATGAAAAGAAAAATGCGCTCAGGCATGGGGATTGGAAAATCACCACCATCGATAAGGGAGAGCCGTGGGAGTTATATGACTTGTCCACTGACCGGGGCGAAACCCATAACCTGGCCACAGAGAACAGCGCCAAGCTAAACGAACTGGTGCAGCTGTGGGATGCCCAGAGGGAATCCATCATTCAACAAATTAAAGTAGATACCATCAAATGAAAAACATTAGATTATCAGGAATTGTCCTGTCCTTATTATTGCTGGTCTCAATACCTATGATGTCACAAACAGATAGCATCTCCGATATGGAGGGGAATTTTTATAAAACAGTTGCTATTGGAACTCAGTGGTGGATGGCTGAGAACCTGAAGGTGTCTCAATTTGCCAACGGAGATCAGATCCCCCATTTGACGGATGCCACTGAATGGGCTAATACCCGTGAGGGGGCCTATTGTTACTATGGGAACAGAACCTCTTTTGCAGAAAGCTATGGAAACCTTTACAACTGGTATACAGTTGAGGATGAGCGGGGTGTATGTCCTGCGGGCTGGCACGTAGCTTCAGATGAGGATTGGATCACCATGGAGATGCACCTGGGAATGAGTGCAGAGGAGGCAGAGCGAATGACTGCCTGGAGAGGAACCGATGAGGGAAGCAAATTAAAAGATAAAAGCTTTGAAGGCAACAACAGTTCAGGTTTCACGGCCCTTGCCACGGGCTACAGGGATCCGGCAGGAGTATTTAAAGCCATGGGAACTGATAACGATTACTGGACCTCCACTCCTTATGATAATCAGGGTAATATTGAAGGGGTTCTTCACGGTTTACTCAACACCCAATCCTCTACGGTCCGTAATTTCCATGTCCCCGGATACGGATTTTGCATACGTTGTGTGAGGGATGAGGCTGTTCAGGTCAAAAACCAGCCCCCCTTACCAGATTCAAAAATATTTCCAAATCCGGCAGGGAATCAGCTGTTTGTAAGAAACGCAGATGGAAACCATCTCACCATCCGAAACCTGGCAGGTCAGACTGTGCTGACCGAATCAGTGACTTCACCTGACCACCAGGTAGATATGTCAAAGCTTTCTGAAGGAACTTACCTGGTCAGTATTTCAGACCAGGAGGAGGTTCAGACCACCCGGGTGGTTGTATTGTAAGGATTATTGCACCGTAATTTCCTTATTGATCCTGTCCCTGAGCATTTCAAGGTCCCTATTAACAAGGTAGACCTTTCCCCTCACATGGTACCTGTGCCTGAGAGAGAACTCAACGGGCTCCAATGCAATTCCAATGGTGGTACCCGGATGATGGATCACCCCATGTGCCTTTGGCCAGGCCATGCATAGAATTTCATCACCCTGATCAGATTCTACCGCGATGGCAGTCTTCCCGGGTTGATCCAAAATCCTGTTCCCTTCTGCTTTGATCCAGCCCTCATTTAATAAAACCCAGGTGCGCTCTCCCGAAGGATCTTCAAAGGGTGTTCCTTCAAGTTCCAGCGTGAACTGGGGTGGTGCATGTATAATGCCTTCTTCATTGTTCTGCCACCAGTACTCCAGATCCATATCATTCTGGTTGGGACTAATCCGGCCACCGCGGCTCCACTTTACTTCCCTGGATTTAAACCATATGGAGTTTCCTTCACTGCTTTTCCAATTCAATGTTTTGTCAGTTTTCGTGATTGGATAGATAAGTTTAAGTTCAGTTGACCCGGAGAAAGCCACTCCATGATCCAACTTACTCAACTCCATTTGTGGCTCCTCTTCCACCGGATCACCCACACTCACCTTAAGGGTCTGCACTGTTTCATCTGAATACACGAGGAATACAGCGCCAAAAGTACCTCCCTCCTCCGAGAATAACTGGTATCCATCATAAGAGGAATTCCTGGCATGGGATAACAGCAACCATTTCTCTCCCTCCTTTTTCCAGATCCTTGGATATTTCCACTCTGTTAGTCCGGTTACAATCACTGGCAAAAGGTCCTTGCCACCCCGGATGCTGAATTCAGCCCGATTCCCCTCTGCCTTGATCCTGATGGGCAGTGAATTCAGAATGGTCCCTTTGCTGCAGGAGGTTATCTCCGGAACATCCCGGGCATAGGTGGTGGTTTCTCTTCTGGGGGTTTCGGCATCGTCCACCGGGCCGTAGGGCAACCAGTAGCCATCTATCTCAAAAACATCACCTGGCTTTAACTCCAGGGTCTCCACATCGGGTGCCAGAAACAGACGTG
>JAOZUK010000676.1 GCA_029938715.1 Bacteroidales bacterium
CCCATCCTGCTTAAACGGTACCTGAAATTGAATGGGAAAATCATCGGGTTCAACCTGGATCCTAAATTTAACAATGCGCTGGATGGGATGCTGGTACTGGACCTCTTCGATGTACCCATGGAGATCATCAGCTCGCTCTCCAAGGAGATTAATGACGATTCTATTCTGGATCGGTTTAAAATTTAAAAGCTAAGTCCCCATGCGATTCCCAATTCTCCTCCTTGCTGCAGCCCTTGCTATCACAGGCTGTACCGATTCTGAAATAAAAATTCAAAAGAGGGCTGCCCGCATTCATGCCGCTGCATTTACCGTAGATAGCCATACCGATACACCTTTGCGAATTGGCCGTGACGGATTTGATTTTGGAGTAAGGAACGATCCCAGGGAGAGCCGCAGCAAGATTGATTTACCCCGAATGAAAGAGGGAGGAATGGACGGAATCTGGTTTGCAGTATTTGTGGGTCAGGGTGCCAGAACCCCCGAAGGCAATGAGAAGGCCAGACAGCGGGCCATGGCAGTGACCGATGTGATCTACGAAACATTGAAACAGTTCCCCGATGACCTTGAGGTGGCCACCAAAGCCGATGACCTGGCAAGAATCGCTAAAAAAGGAAAGCACGCCATCTTTATTGGGATGGAGAATGGATATCCCATAGGTAACGACATCGACCTGCTGAATACCTTTTACGACAAGGGGATCCGGTATGTGACACTGGTGCATACGGATAACAATGATATTTGCGACTCTTCCACCGATACCCTGGAGCACAATGGGATCTCCGATTTTGGGAAAGAGGTGGTGGGACGTATGAATGACCTGGGGATCATGGTGGATGTTTCCCATGCATCGGACAAAAGTTTTTACGATGCCATTGAACTGAGCAGAGCGCCCATTATTGCCTCTCACTCCTGTGCCAGAGCCCTGTGCGACAATCCCAGAAACCTCACCGATGAGATGCTTCTCAAACTAAAAGAGAATGGAGGGGTGATACAATTGTGTATCCTGAGTGGGTATGTGAAAGAGCCTGCACCTAATCCACAGCGCGACTCGGCCCGTCAGGCTGTAAGGGACAAGCACGGTAACTATTACGACCTGGATGAGGCCGGAAGAGAGGCCTTTATTGTGGACTGGTATGCCATTGACAAGGATTTCCCCAGGGAGATGGCCACCGTCAGCGATGCAGTGGATCACATCGATCACATTGTAGAGCTTATTGGCATCGACCATGTGGGTATCGGCACTGACTTCGATGGGGGTGGAGGACTGGAAGACTGCTATGATGTAAGCCAGATGGGCAACATCACCCTGGAGCTGGTTCGAAGAGGTTATTCAGCCGGCGCGATCAAAAAGATCTGGGGCGGCAACCTGACCCGGGTGTTTAAAGAGGTGGAAGCGGCAGCTATATGAAATACTCCTTGAAATCCGTTATTATTTCCTGTTTTCGTCAGTCATTGCGGGGTGCTTTTTTAACTCGTTGTTAGTCTGGAGACAGACTGATTCCAGACTTAAACAGAACGCTCCTTGCGCAATGCCTGTATACGCTTGATGCTCAGATTGGTGATTTCTGCGATCTGCTCATCAGAGTCTCCCCTGG
>JAOZUK010000245.1 GCA_029938715.1 Bacteroidales bacterium
TTCTCCCACATTATGCTGGATGAGTTTCAGGACACTTCGGTCTTCCAATACGATAATTTCAAGCCACTGCTGGATAATTCCCTTGCTTCAGGACAGGCAAACATGGTGGTAGGTGATGTAAAGCAATCCATCTATCGCTGGCGGAATTCAGACTGGAAGATTCTTGCTTCAGATCTGGACCGGGATTTCAGACACCAGGAGTGTTTCACACATACGTTAAATTACAACTACCGGAGTTCGGAACAGATCATCAGGTTTAACAATACGATCTTTCAGCTGGCACCCCGTGAACTGGCCCGAATGATTGAAAAAGAATTAATCAGTTCAGGAGCAAGCAGGGCTAAGGCTGATATTGAGATTAAACGCTTTAAGGACGCCTATGCCGATGCGGTACAGCAGTTCCCTGAGAAAGAATCAGTTTACAAGGGGATGGTCAGGATGGAAATCGTTAAAGAAGAGGATGAAGTCTCATTCAATGATCAGGTTCTGAGTCGTATCCCCGGGTGGATTGAGGAGATCAGGGATTCAGGAGTTGAACCCGGACAAACAGCCATACTTGTGCGAAGCCGAAAGGAAGGTGTTGCTGTGGCAAACACCTTGCTGGAATACGCAAAGAGTGCAGACAAAAAGCAGAATATCAGGCTCATTTCCAATGAGTCACTTCTTTTAATTCATAACTCATCAGTCTCTCTTCTGCTCTCAGCCTTGAGGTACTTGATCTATCCGGAGGATGAATTGAACCGGGCCTTGTTGAAATACCACAGTTATCTGACAGGCAATGCAGCCGAGTCAGATTTAAACCATCTTTTTGATGTCGCTCAGCCCATTGAGGATTTTTTGCCAGTGAAATTCACTGAGGAACTTTCCAGGCTAAAGCAGCTTCCTCTCTTCGAGTTATGCGAATGGTTGATCGGACTGTTCAGACTGGGAGGGCGCATTGAGGACCTTCCTTACCTTCAGGCCTTTCAGGATGTAATTATTGACCTTCAACGAAGGGAGCCCATTGGGATAAGAGGGTTTCTACAACACTGGGAGCAGCACGGATCCAAAAAAGGCGTATCTGTTTCAGAAGAGTCAAATGCCATCAGGATTCTGACCATTCATAAGGCCAAAGGTTTGGAGTTTAAAGCAGTGATCGTTCCATTCTGTAACTGGGAAATTACCACCGACCAGCGGAAGTCTAACATCCTTTGGTGCGAAACCAGAGATACGCCCATGGACCGGATTCCCATAGTACCAGTTCGTTTTGGTTCGAAGATGCAACACACCCTCTTTTCTAAAGCCTATTTCACAGAACGAATGAGGGGATACATGGATAGCCTTAACCTGATGTATGTGGCATTTACCAGGGCAAAAGAGATGCTCTATCTGGGTATTTCAGGGAATGAGGAGGAGAAAATAAGTCACATAGGCGGACTCATCCGTGGCATTATGGATCAGACTCCGGATCTGGAGCCCTCTTTAGAACCTTTAAATACTTTCTGCTCGGGAGATATATTCAAAATTGGTGATACCTCTGGTTGTCCCAGGGAACCTGTGGCCGATGAACCCTGGAAATTTGAGACCTATCCTGTCAATCAAGGCACCGGCTCTTTAAAGGTCCGCATGCGTGGAGAAGCCTATTTTGTGGATGAGGAAGGTGTTTTCAGAACAGGAAGGATGTATGGCAATATGATGCACCTGGTATTTTCTAAGATCACCTCTAAGGATGATGTGGATGAGGTGATCAGATCATTCCAGCGAGAAGGTTTGCTGCCCACGGAGGAGGTCGGTCCTCTAAAACAGACCATCCTTGAGGTAATCTCAAGACCCGGGGTTGCAGACTGGTTCTCAGAAGATAAGAAGAGGGTGATACACTCTGAAAGGAGTCTCTATTGTAAAGACGGAAAAGTACTCAGACCCGATCGAGTGATTGAAGAGGGAGACCGGGTCACTGTAGTGGATTTTAAGTTCGGTGAACATGAGAGGCCCACTTATAATGCTCAGGTTAGAAATTATATGGAGTATATGTCCAAGTTAGGTTATAAAACCATAGAGGGTTATGTCTGGTATGTGATGATGGATAAAAATGTTAAAATTGAATGGGAATGAACTACACATGGGGCTCTGAAAGAAGGCTGAATACCTATAGCGATTATTTCAAGAGAGAATTTGGGGGCCGCGTGCAGAAGATCACCCTCGATGCCGGATTCACCTGTCCCAACAGAGACGGGACCTCCGGTACAGGGGGATGCACTTTTTGCAACAACAAAGCTTTCAATCCTTCATACAACGATCCTGAAAAAAGCATTGAGTCCCAAATCCTACAGGGCATGAAGTTTCACAAAACCCGGTATCGAAAAGCGACCAGGTTTCTTGCCTATTTTCAAGCCTATTCAAATACCTATTCCAGTCTGGAGCATATGCAGTCGCTTTATGAGCAGGCCTTAAAGGTGCCCGGGATTATTGGCATTGTGGTAGGTACACGACCAGATTGTGTGGATGAGGATAAACTGAACTATTTCCAGGAGTTGTCCTTAAAGCATTATGTAACGGTGGAGTATGGTATCGAGTCTGTGATAAACAGAACCCTTCAGCGCGTGAACAGGGGGCATGATGTAGAGAAGAGCCTCTGGGCCGTTCGTGAAACAGCCAGGAGGGGAATCCGGGTAGGAGGGCATATGATCATCGGATTGCCCGGCGAAGACCGGCAGGATTTCCTGGATTCTGGTCGGGAGCTCTCCAGGTGGCCCTTGAACAATATAAAGTTTCATCAGCTTCAGATCATCCGTCACACTGCCATGGCCAGAGAGTTTGAAGAACGACCCCGAGAATTTGTCTCTTTCACACTGGAAGAATATCTGGAATTGATGATGGAAATTGTTGAACAGCTCAATCCCTCTATTGTGGTAGAACGAATTGCTGGAGAAGTGACTCCGGGGATGGGTATCCGAGATGGATGGGGAATAAGGTACGACAGGGTGCTCCAGGCCTTTGAAGATCTGCTTGAGAAACACGATACCTGGCAGGGAAAAAAATTCAAATTAGAAGAATGAAACAACCGATCCTTGAATCACTTGCTTTGTACCTCACCGGAAGTGATGGCCCCGATCTTAAGACCACCAGGATCATCCTGCCCAATAGGCGGGCAGGAATGTTCCTGCAAAGACATCTTGCCAGGTACAGTCAACAGGTGCAATGGGCGCCACATATCTATTCTATCAACGACTTTATAAGTAACACCAGTATACTGGACCTGTCCGATCAGGTAGAGGCTTTGCTCTTTCTCTATGAGGCATACGCCCAGTTGGCAGAAAATCCTGAGCCCATCGATGAGTTCTATTTCTGGGGCGAAATCATGTTAAGGGACTTCGATGAAATTGATAAATACCTGGTGGATGCAGATATGCTCTTCAAAAACATCATTGATCTGAAGGAGCTGGAGGAGCCGCTTGCTGGACTTGAACCTTCGCAAATTGAATTTATACGTCAGTTCTGGACTAGTTTTCATGAAGGGGACCAAAGCCCTGAAAAGGATCACTTTATTGGAATATGGGAACTTCTGCCCCAGCTCTATAAGCAACTGAAGAGGAATCTGATTGCCAGGAATGAGGGTTTGCAGGGGATGCAATACAGGGATATTGCACATCGCATCGATACCGGGGAGATTAGTAACTCCTGGGAGGGACAAACCATCATTGCAGGTTTTAATGCCTTGAATAGTTGTGAGATCAGGATATTCTCCTGGTTGGAAAAACAGGGGGCTAAATTTTTCTGGGACTATGATCATCAATACATCAATGATCCGGTGAATGAGGCGGGACGATTTCTCAGGTCTAATCTGAAACGATTTCCGGATCGGGTGAAGCTTGAAGAGTTTAAAGGGCTTTCCAAAGAAAAAGAGATCAGGATATTCGAACTCCCCTCAGATGTACTGCAGGCAAAAACGATTCATCGAATTCTGGAAGAGACTGATCCCGGGGCTTCCGGTGAATGCACAGATACCGCCCTGGTACTGTGCGATGAGGAGCTACTGATGCCTGTGGTCATGTCCTTGCCCGAGGATACAGGAGAGATTAACATTACCATGGGTTACCCCATGAAGAATTCGCCGGTCTACAGCTTGATCGACTCTCTGTTACGCATGCAGAATAATCTCAGGCACACCAAAGCGGGGAGAATTACCTTCTATCATAAAGATGTGGTATCCATTCTCTTGCACCCCTATTTGAGAAATCTGGAGAGCCTGCCTGATGGCACATTGATTCATGAGATCACAAAGAGCAACTTAATACAGGTGGATAGTCAGCTATTTCGTGGGGATTTCGAGAAGAAGGTCTTCAGGTCTCTGACTGAAGCAAGGGATATGCTGAACTACATCAGGGATATCTTTATCCACATACTTGAGCAGCTTGCCAGCGAAGAGGAGCCCTTAAAGCATTCTCTTGACAAGGAATTTATTTTCCAACTGCTGATACATCTGAATAAGCTCGATTCTCTGGTGTTGCGTCAGCCCCAGATTACCTATGGCATATTGGAGAGATTGCTGCGCAAGCAACTGTCGGGACTTCGAATTCCATTCGAAGGGGAACCTCTTTCGGGATTACAGCTTATGGGAATTCTGGAGACCAGATTGCTCGATTTCAGGAGGGTCATTTTAATCTCCATGAACGAAGAGGTGATGCCAGCATCTCAGTCGGGTCAGTCCTACATCCCCTATGCGCTTAGAATGGCATTCAGAATGCCTGCCAGGGAAGATAAAGATGCCATATATGCTTACTATTTTCAGCGTCTTCTCCAGCGTGCAGAAAAAGTCGATTTGCTTTTTTGCAGCGCCTCTGAAGGAGTCAGGACTGGTGAGATGAGCAGGTACCTGTACCAGTTGATGTATCGTCACAATTTACCGATTATCAGGCCTGGATTGGAGGTGGTTGCACGGGAGGCGCCACCCCTGGTGATAGAGCACAAAGCTGAGGTAGAAAGAAAATTGGCCCGGTACCTGGTCGATGATGAGAAACAGAAGTATCTTTCACCATCAGCTATAAATACATATATCGACTGTTCTTTGAAGTTTTACCTGCGTTACCTGGCCGGCATTGGAGAGCCCGATGAAGTACTGGAAGAGATTGATGCTGCTGGTTTTGGGACCGTAGTTCATGATGCCATCCGGGAACTTTATGATCTGATTTCGCATGGGAATGAAGGGAGGGTAACTGTAGAGGAGCTAAAGAAGCTTAAAGCCTCAAAGAAACCTGAAGAGGTGTTGAAAAAAGTCTTTATTAAAGAACATTTCAGAGGTAAGAAAGTGGCAGATCTGGAGGGCAGGAACATCGTAATATTCCGGGTCATGCTTCGATACCTGGAGAAGATCATGGATACAGATTTGAAAATCGCTCCATTTGCCCTGGTTTCAGCAGAAAAGGCCTATATGCGGGAGCTGGAGATCTGCTCAGGTGAGGATGAACTAACTGTCCGGCTGGGAGGTAAAATTGACCGGGTCGACCGGGTGGGAGGTGTTCTACGGGTCATAGATTATAAGACCGGGAATGCCAGGCAAGGATTTCCAGGGATGGATACGCTGTTTAATGGGGCTTTGTTAAGCAGAAATGGCCCTGGCATGCAAACTATGTTCTATGCCTGGTTGGTGGCTGGAGCTTTTCC
>JAOZUK010000078.1 GCA_029938715.1 Bacteroidales bacterium
GGAAAAAAAATGCCTGGGAGAAGTCATCATCTCCCCAGCTGGTCTCTGCTTTCAATCCAAATGTCATCAGATATGGGATGTTCTCCTCCACGTTTGGCACAGGTTGTGAAAATCCCAATGTGCTAATTGCTAATAATATAAGGATATATAATAACTTGTTCATCTTTTCAATATTTGTATCCAGATTAAAAATATGCAAAATCCATGCAACTTTATACAAGAGTTATTAAACATGCATGCCATCACTTTGGAAGAGGACCTAGATAAATTTAATCTGGTTGCACCACAACCACATCTTTATAATTCACCTTGAGATCAGGTACATCTCTTCGATTCTCCTTTCGCTCCTCAACACCAAGAATTACTCTGTATTTCCCTGGATAGTAGTATGTATGTGTTGCCTCTATGTCCTGCCCGAACGTTCCATCACCGAACTCCCAGAGGTATCTTCCCACATTGTATCCGGGAAGATAGGTTTCGGAACCATCAAATACTACAGGAGTATTTACCGGTATCGTATCGGGACAAGTAATCACAGCCTGTTCAACCAGGTTGATATTCAGGGTTTTAAAAGTCTGGGGTTCAAGTAATGTGTCCAGCTGAATATCAAATACATTCAGGGTCAGTCGATAGGTGCCCGGCTCGGGGAATTCATATACAATATCGTGTCCGGGTATCTCCAGTGTGTCGTTGATGACCCATGAGTATCTGAACAGCTCTGTATTCACGGTATCGAGCTTACGGTCGAGAATCCGATACTTATAATAGGTCTTTTTGATGGGATCAGGAGAGTCGAAGGCGGGAATATCGGTCTTGAATTCAAAAATATCCTTGGAACCACCCCTGCTATTGCTGGTTAAGTATCCGCTTTTATAGTCCTCATTGAAATAGATGTGATAATCATCAGACAGGCTGTTGAATGGAGCCCCAAGTTTGATGGCATCGGACCATTTCCCCTGAACTCTTGCCGTTTGAAAAAGGTCAAAACCAGCCACATTGCCGTCGTGTCCATCCGACGAAAAGTAGAGTCTGCCCGATGAATGGATAAATGGATAAAGTTCATTCCCCTCGGTATTAACAGCCGGACCCAGGTTTTCCGGCTCACTCCATGAGCCTCCTTTTAATTGAGACCTGTAGAGATCAAATCCGCCGATGGCATCTTCATAATTAGCTGAAAAATAAAGAGTTTTACCATCCTTTGAGAGTGCTGGTGAAAAGAGCCAGGCATAATCATCGTTATACTCATAGGCCCTGATGTTGGTCCATGTGTCATTCACCTTTTCAGCAAAATAGAGACCCAGGGGGTCAAAATCCCTGTTCTCACCCGATGGACGTTGCTGTGAAAAAACCATGGTTTTGAAATCACCCGTAAAGGAGACCGGTCCATCGTGACGCTGCGAAACGATGGCATCAAGGAAGAGCTTCTTCTGATGGCCTTTATCCTTGTATTGAAAAATTGTGAATAGTCTGCGGCCTTCGGTATCGGTCGGACTACTTGCACCCACACTGGTTGATTCGGTAATATAAACCACTCCATCTTCGTAAGGTACAGCTGCAGCCTCATCCATACCGGTGGAAATCCGGGTATGCTTTCGAATCTTATAGTAATCCTGTCCCACCGCCAGAGGCAACAGAATTAAAAGGAACCATATGGTAAGTACAACCTTTTTCATCTTCTAAAAATAGAACGGATCATCGGGTATGGTTTTTATCACAGGCCGGAGCTCCCAGCGAAGCACAACTTCATGACTTCCTCCCAGGGCTGTCCTGACAGGACCGGTATTAAATGTGTAGGCGTACCCAATCAGCCATTGTTGATTTACCTGGAAATTAAGGAGTGCTATGGCAAAATTGGGATGATCATAGGCTCCTCCCACAAAGACTCGTGAATTCAGGAGTCCAACATTCAGACTGGCCTTAAAGGAGGAAAATGCTTTGTTATAATCGATCATGACCGAAGGTTTCAGCTTAAAGTCTCTGCTGAAATCAAAAAGGTAGGCTCCCGAAAAAATGACCCTGTACCCTTCTGAATTAAAGCCTCCAATAGACTCCCCTTCAAGGGGTATCGATAGCAACTCGGGCACCGACAGACCCACAAAATATTTATCAGTATAGTAGAGCACCCCGGTTCCGAAGTTTGGGAACCACCGCTGATATGCTTCAGAAACAAAAAGCGGATCGTCCGAATCCCTTAAGGGAACCCCCGTGAGGTCGCTGTTTATACCATACATACCTGCCGACAGGCCAAATGAGAGCCTTCCGCTTCCCAGATAGATGCGGTATGCATAGGTGGACATAATGGAATAGAGATCCTGTGACGGTGGAGTATTGTTGTAGGCAATAATGCCACCAACGGCCACCTTGGAGTTTCCCACCGGTGAATGCACATTCAGCTGCATATCTTTGGGTCCCAGTTCCCCATATAGGGAGGACCTGTAGAGTGAACTTGCCGAAATGGCATCTCTGAATCCCGTAAAAGCCGGATTGATGGTGGTCCAGGTCAGGTGGTAATTGCTCACTGAAGGCACAAGGGTATACTGTGAGTAGCCGGTGAAGGCCATCAGAGCAAACAGGTATGTGAGTAAAAACCTCCTCATGAATTAGTCCTTTAATACCACCACGTAATCTTTATAAGGATAGTCTATTCCGTCTTTAATGTAATGTACCACATAGTAATACGTACCATTGGGAACAATGGTTCCATTTTCCGACCTGCCATCCCATACCACCAGTTCATCCTCACGCTGGTCCATAATCAGATTGGGATCGTATTCCACTTGATCGATATTCTCATTTGTTATGGTCCGCACCGTATTCCCCAGCGAATTAAAGAAGGTAATCGTATATTCATCTGCATACATAAGTCCCTGCATGATGAAATACTCATTGTCCATGTCCCCGTTGGGCGAAAATCCCTGGTATTTTTTTACTTCGGTACGTATAACCACCTTAAAATCACTGGTATCAATACATTCTCCCTCATCTTCCCCGTTACGCACTGTCCAGGTGAATATGTTCTCTGCATTCAGTTCCAGGTTACGTGCAATGGTATGGGGGGAGTCTTTGTCCTCGATGATTGGTCCGGATGGATTCACTGTCCATTCCCCATAACCCGCCGTGGGCTCACTGGCTTTTAGTTCCACTTCATTGATTAAAAAGAGCACGGTATCCAAGCCCACATCGGGTTTGTCTGGTTGTTCGAAGTAGTAGAGATCGATGGAATCTACTCCCGAACAGACCCCGGCTGTACTGGTAAAGGTGGCCCTATAGGTTCCAAAGGCCTCAGTGCTGTTGGGAATGGAGATCAGGTATGCATTTCCTGAATTGGCCGATGCACTAATGTAATTGGAGGGATTGAAGGTCCATACCCCAATTCCACGATCGGTATCAGCCTCCAGGGATACGGTGGTGTTACATACCTTGAAGCTCTCCCTTGCAGCTCCGTCCACGGTAATCTGAGGCTCCGGGGTTCGGAATACTTTGATGGGGACTGTGCCTGAAAGTTGATCGGGAGGAGACACACATTCATACCTGTCTGTTACTGAACTGTAAGTGATCTCTCCAATGGTATAATTGAATTGTGTGCTGTCCGTATCGGTATTCAGGAGCACTTCCACCTCACCGTTTGCATTCAGTGGATAGGGGCCGATCAATTCAGCATTCACCCCGTCCTTCAAGTAGACATTCCAGGGGAGAATATAATTATCGAGCCCCCCGGTACTCAGGGCAACATCCAACATTACATTCGTTTCACATGATCGTGATATATCACCGGAAAGCATGCCACCAGGTAACTGCATCACGGTTATCAACATAGTGTTTGAAGTATCGGTACAGGCCCCGAACCTGGTTTCTCTTTCGAATTGATAGAGCTGCTGCAACCTAAAAGTATCAGAATAATTCTGTCCCTGGATCCCTGGAAGATCTGCTCCTGTTACTGCATCTCTCCATGTATAGGTGGGCATAAGCCCCTCTTCTCCAAGTGGAAGAGCGCCCAGAACCACTTTGTTTGAATTGAAACAGGCCGAATCCAACGGGTCGATGGTATTTCCAGTGATCCCGGTATGAACCGTCACATGAATCGTATCGGAGTAGTCCTGACACACGTCGTTAGGACCACTGAAGACCCGCCGTCTGTACCAGCGATCATTATCTCCATCCAGCTGGGGCTGATCCAAATAATCAATAGAAGTAGCGCCTTCAATATCTCCCCATGTACCAGGCTCGCCGGTTCCGGTTGACACCTGCCACTGGTAGATCCAGGAGGCATCTCCACCAATGGGAGTGGAGCCATTGCTTGCATCCTGCATAAGCCATTCAAGCAAGTCGTCCTCACACTTCATACTATCGGAAGTGGTTATCAGGTTGTTGGTCACAGGTGGCAACACATGTATTGTATCCTCATTGCTATAGGAGATACAGACGTTCCTGGCCACACCACCCGCACCTATTTTCCGTCTGAACCAGGTGGTGTCCCCCTCCATGATACCAGGATCATAATCAATCTTGCTAAAACTAGAATCTACCGTCACCCATCCCGAAGTTTTAGTGCTGACTTCCCATGTATAACTAAACTGGACATCGTCCAACCCACCTGTGGGATCCGAGCCGGTCATCAGACCGCCCTCATCGGCAGTACAAACGGTTCTGGTATCGGCAATGGTGTTGTTCTCAATTAAGTTGATGTTAAGGATCTCCTTGTAATCACTGGTATCCACACAAGCATTGTCACTTCCTGAGAGAACTATCCTGCTGTAATAGGTATCCTGCGTCTGGAGCGGGGGTTGATAGGACTCAGCGGTAGCACCAGAGATATCCGCCCAGCTGGTTTTGTCGGGGGAAGTGATCCACTGGTACCGGATATCCAGTGTATCCCCATTTTCCGGAGGTAATCCTGAAAGGCTGGTTAACTCATTGGGTAACATTATATTATAGCATACCGTATCGTTATCCGTAATCTGGTAATTGGCGTGTTTTTCCCACACCTGCACAAAGAGTGCATTGGAGGTGTCGACGCAGACTCCCGATTTTGCAATACGGGTAAAATTAGTACTGGTGGTTAAGCCGGGGGTCTGATAGGTAGAATCCGTATTCGCTCCCTCGGCAGGCTCAGATCCCGGGCCTTCATCCTTTTGCCATAGATAGGTATGAGTCCCTGTACCGAGTCCTCCTCCTATTATAGATGGAATAAATAAATTGGCCGCATCCCCGTAGCAAACCGTATCGGGTGCAGAGATGGTATTGTTATCGATGGCCTGGTGCACATATACGGCTATCCGAAAGCTGGTGTCGGCAGGCAGTGCGCCGGAATAGACAACCCTTCGGAAATAGGTGGTATCGGATAGCGGGCCAGGAAAATAGTAATTCTGCTGATCCACCACACCCGGCCCTCCGGGCGCTTCCAACCACTCCTGCTGAGTACTGGAGCTATCCACCCATACATAGGTATATCCTACCTCCGGCCCATCTCCACCTCTGGGTTCGGAAGCATAGATGGGATCCGGGACCTGGTCTGAGCAAACTGTAAATTCGTTGGGAACCGGATTGAAAACAAAACCCCTGATGGGAGCCACCAGTTCGTCCTTGTCCCCAGGTTCTCCTCCATTCCCGGCTCCATAGGCATGGGTGCCCTGGTAAAGCCCTAATTGACCAAATGCTGTCTCCATCTGAAGGGAGGTGTGATTGTCCAGATCGCCGGAAACCCAGTAGATGCCACCTCCGCCACCGCCACCCGGACCGGTGGTATCGGTTCCAATGGTATTGCCCCCATTGCCCCCTCTTGCAGAAAGGTTCAAAGGGGTCCTGTATCCATTTACATCCAGAAGAATAGATCCTCCGCCTCCGCCTCCGCCTGCAGCTCCCTCTGCATCCAGCGCATCCAGTCCGTTGGCAATGATTGCATTCCCGTTCCCAATAATGCTATCTGCAATTATAATCACTGCGCCTCCACCGTCGGCTCCGTTGGAGGTGTTTATCCCGGGTTTCCTGGTACCGGATCCTCCACCGCCCCCAAAGAAAAAGCGATCGTACCTGTCCCAGCCACGGCTCACTGAATCTTTACCATAATAATTTTTGTAATAGCTCAAAATTACGTATTCAAAACCACCCTGTCCACCAGGAAACAATATTCCCGGATTACACTGGCTGGATTCATCCCCGCCATTTCCACCCGGCGAGTAGTTGGAACCTCCTCCTCCTCCGGAGAACAGGCCATTACCTCCTCCTCCGCCATTGATATTCTTGGCTTTTCCACGCAGGCGGTCGAAACGGGTGTCGGTGGTACCCTCTCCCTTTTTTCCTGCACTGAAGTTGCTATTTTGATAGAAGAGGCTGTCCAGTTCAGTGGGATTATCTGAAGAACACCCATGCAGATAGTCCACATGTTCGGCTGCACCCGTGAATCCCGCACCTGAAACATCAATATTACCATTCAATTTTAATACGGATGCAAACATGGCAACTACACCACCTGTCCCTGTGGCCGGATCCCACTCTTCTGCCCAGACTCCTGCAGGCGTTACTTCCACATTTCTATAGGATTTGACCTTGATCAACTGGGCTACCTCCCCATCACCCAACGTATTAATGTCTGGTGTCACTTTGTTGTTAAACACCACCACCCGGCCAGGTACATAAATCTCATTGATTATGAGGAAGGCATACCTTCCAGTGCTCCTGGGTTCCAGTGCGTCACCCCCAATATCTTTAAATTCCGGAAAATCGACACTGGTCTCCGTTACAATCTTAGCACCCTGTACACAGTAGATCATCACCGTATCCCCCTCACCAAACCCCGTAAGATCGGACACCACCACCGAATCCACATTGTTCTCATCCCTACACTCAATGGTCTCTATGGCTGTATAGCCATTGATAATGCCATCGATTTGGGTATAGGATTGAGAAAGGCCCTGCTGAAGTACCAGGGTTAATAAAACAGAAATCAGGTATATACTTCTCTTAAAGTACAAGTCCGGGTGGATCAGTTTTTAATTTAAATGCCTAAGATAATAATTATAACACTTCACATTTTTCCGTACTATCCTTTTGAACGTAAGATTTTTCAAGAAGTTCTATCTTTTTTTAACTGTCCGCAAAAGCTCTATGTAAAATGTGGTCCCCTCATCCAGAATTGTTTCGTACCAGATCCGCCCTCCAAGGGATCTGATGATGTTGTAACTGATGGCCAATCCCATTCCCATTCCCCCCGATTTGGTAGTGAAATTGGGTTGGAACAACTTATCCCTGATCTCCTCCTGTATCCCTTTCCCGTTATCGCTCACTGTGATCAGTGCTTTGCTCTCCTCATGGGTTTCCAGCCTAATCCTGATTACCCCGTCACGACCCTCGGGGATAGATTGCAATCCATTCTTTACCAGGTTTATAAATACCCTCATCAACTGCTCCTTATCGGCAAAAACCTCCACCCTCCTCAGGTCGCCGAGTTCAAGTGTGATCTGGGCCTTATCCGTGGTTTCAAAGAGCTGAAGCAGGCTTTTCAGCTTTGTGACCAGGTTGACCCTGGCGTTTCTGGCCCTGGGCATCTTGGCGAAATCGGAGAATTCATTGGCGATGGCCGAAAGGGAATCGATCTGCTCAATCAGGGTGGCTGATATGCGGTCGACCATATCAGGATCATCTTTACCTGCCTGAATGGTTCGCTGAAGGTGCTGTACATTCAACTTCATTGGAGTTAACGGATTCTTGATTTCATGGGCAATCTGTTTGGCCATTTCACGCCAGGCCGATTCGCGTTCTGACTGGGCAAGTAAGCTTGCACTTCGTTCAAGCTCCTGCACCATATAGTTGTACTCCTCCACCAATCCCCTGATTTCATCACTCCTATTGTAGTGGATCATCTCATTTTTTTCACTTAGACTAACCTGAGCAATGCGGTTCTGAATCATTCTAAGGGGCTGCGTAATGCGATCGGCCAGGATCACGCTTACAAGCAGAATCACCAGCATCAGGATCAAATAAATATTTATCACTGCCACCATCAGGTTGGTTACATCTCGTGTGAGGGCTCCCGACTGTGTGAAATAGGGAAGGTTCAGATAGGCCAGGAACTTATTTTCACTATTTAATAAGGGTACATATGCAGAGATGTACTTCATCTCTCCAATATGCTCGTTGTGTATAAACTCTGAAGCGTTGCCTGCTGACAGATTTTCAAACACCAGCCTGTTCATCCGGCGGCTCAGCAGTTGACGGTTAAAGATCTCAGAACGTGAGGTGGCCAGCAGCATTCCATCCTCATCATAGAGATTGATATCTGAATAAAAGACATTGGAGAATTTGATCAGCAGCTCATCCAGGTTATAATAGCTTTCGGATGACCAGTTCCTTAGGTCCTCTTCATATTCTACCTTATGGATCAACTCAATATATACCGATCGCATGGTATTTCTAAGGTTGTCGTTGTGCTTTATCCGGTACTGAAGAACGATGAAATAGATGGTTCCGGAACAGATCAGGACAAAGGTCAGGAACAGGATCCCTATCATGGAGTACTGGATTCGGTTTTTAAAATTCCAGTTGAAGGTGGAATTGAATATACGAACCATTGTAATAAGGTATGCCAGAGCTAACAACAGGAAATTAAGTGCGAAGATATAGGAGAATGAGATCAGATTATCCACCAGTGTGATTGTGGGACTTCCTACGATGATGGTGTTCCGCTCGTCCACATTATATATACTGTGTTCGTATTTGTCCAGGGTGATCTTTTCAAAGACCTCTTCCCCTCTGGTATAATAATCGGAAGTTCGCCTGTAGGGAAATCCGCCATCCTGAGTGATAAGTTTTCCGCTATGGTACTTGGCATAAGAGAAATCGTTATTGGTAAATGACCTGAAAT
Source organism: Bacteroidales bacterium (assembly GCA_029938715.1). Lineage (GTDB taxonomy): Bacteria > Bacteroidota > Bacteroidia > Bacteroidales. The sequence goes on from JAOZUK010000078.1 coordinate 8,861, forward strand.
CATTGTCCAGCAGCAGCTCGGGGTAACCAAGCTCCTCAGACAGAATCTTAGAATCCAGCTCAATGTATACCCTGTGCTCGCTATCTGCTCTGAAATAGGGTATGGAGCCAAGGTAGGATATCTTCCCATTCAGGTTATCCAGGAAATAGAAATCACTTCCAGCTATTTCGATACCGCTCTCCAGGATTATCTCTTCAAAGAATGAGAAACAATGGTACAACTCATCCACCGGCGGTTCCACATAAAGGCTGTCTGCAGGGCGACAAACGGTGACCCGCAGGTCGTACTTGGTCCAGTAACCCGCCAGGTAGTTGCGACGTAACCGCTCTGCCACCTGTTCGGTAGCGATGTAGGGTCGGTTCATGTATTGTGCAAAAACCGTATCGTTTCTAATGGCCATGGACATCTCGGCGAAAAGCATCTCTGCAACAGGATCGTGTTCAGAAGAGAGTTTTACCATTTCGACCTCCTTATGTCTTTCGGTTTTGGTCCGGTTATTTTGTTGAAAACGAAGACTCATAAAGACCGATATAACCAGCAGTAGAAAAATAAACTTAGAGAAGGGAATCCGGTCTTCAATATGGTATCTGAGGTAGAGTTGACTTCCCAGAATGAGCAAAATAGCCACCCAGCTGCTCCAGGAACCATGCTCCCCAGGAAGTACCATAGCCAATAAAATCACTAGCGACATGGTGACCGAACCGGCTATCAAGGTCTTCTTTGAAACTCCCGACCAGAGAACGATGGCCTTATCGATTAACAGACCGAGTATCACAAACCACATAATAATAACTAACAAACCAGCCGCTGTGTAACCCGTAATGGTGGTCACACGATGGGTTTCAAAAGAGATGCTGGAATCGAGGATCAGAACACTAATCAGCTGATTAATGAAGAGCAGAAGAAGTGCTGACCCTGCAAAAAACAGGAGTGCTAAAAGACGTTTAATCCTGTTCGACCTGATTACTTCAATATGGCCATGCAGGTAATAGATCGCTGTCAGTGAGAGTGCCCAAATAGAAAAAACAATCAAGGCCCCCAGCGATGGTATAAAACGGCTTGCCAGCAGCTCAGGTTGAAACAGATCAGACTCCGTTAACAGAGGTGGGAAAGAGTACTTCAGAACCACAAAAGCACTGCTGGTAATCAGCAGTGTGATGAGCCCGATCCACATATACCTTTTCCTGCTGCCGGTCCGATTCAGGATCGTACAAAATGCAACAAACAGAAGGATGATAAAGAGCAGGAGGCTCGACACAGAAACGGCTTTGAATCCTTTATACAACATGTCCGCTTCACTGAAATCAAGCGAAAACAGGTAAGCGCCCTCTTCGTTATAGATGGGCTCGCTACCTTCACCTTCCAGGAATTCTATGGCCACATCATCGTCCAGTTTAAAATCGTGCTGAAATCCATTGATCAGCACCTCATTCTGAAAAGGAAAATGAGTCTTTATCTCAATCATACCCACCAGCAAACTTCCATTTAACTGCTTGAACACGGATACATAATCGGCATTCCGTAATGAGGTGAATGGGAGGTTAAAGCGGGGCCTCCAGCGATTGGTAACCGGAACTGAGTGATCGGACCAGTACTTGAGAAATCCATGATCATAATAGAATATTGAGATTCCCTGGCTTGTGGCTATCTCCTGGTATTCAGACGATTTTCGGTCCAGTACCTCTGTGGGAGCATCCACCGTAAAAAGCTCTTCAAGTTCCTGGAATTCATCCTTTAACAAACGCTCCTTTTTGTGAAGTACCCTTTCAAATTTCCTGGCATCTTTTTGATTATAGCCTTCATTCCGGTAACGATTGCCCGACATAATCCCGGCAACGAGGAAGATAAAAGCCAGTCCCAGCAATAGAAAACCGTGGTATTTTCCGAAATCTGTCCCCTTATGTTTCCCTTCTTCCATTAACCAAGATTAAGCGTGGTGGTAAGGCTCTCCTTTCAAGATGGTGAATGCCCTGTATAATTGCTCCATAAACAGCAGGCGTACCAGCTGATGCGAGAAAGTTAGTTTGGACAGAGAAAGCCTGGCATCAGCCCGTTTATATACGCTTTCCGAAAACCCGTAGGGCCCTCCAATGACGAACAAAAGCTGGTTGACACGACCCTCCAGTGAATTGAGATGCTCGGCAAATGAGATGGAGTTGAATTCCTTTCCGCGCTCATCAAGCAGTATCATATGATCGGTGGGCTTGATGCGCTTAAGTAAAAGTATGCCTTCCTGTTCCTGAACCTCCTTCATAGTCATGCTCCGTGTATTTTTCAAATCCGGAATAGTTTCGATTTTAAAGGGCACATACCGTACCACTCTTTTTCTGAAGAGCTCAACACCCTCTTTGATAAAGGGATCTCTGGTTTTGCCACTTTCAATCAGAGTAATCCGCATCTGTCATATTTAAACAGGTTTTTTGTATCTTGCACGCCTCTGCCTTATTGGCCCAAAAGTTGTAGTGATATACAAACATAATCGTTATTTGGATAGAGTGAGAAAGAGGTTAATAACAATTTTGCTGATCAATTTGATGGTCCTGTTGCCTTTACTGGCACAAACTGTTCCAGCTGGCCTGTCGAAGGCCATTGCAGAGGGGCAAGCATCAGCCATGTCGGTATTCTTTCACCAGAGCCTGGAGATGACCATTCTTGAAAAAGACTATGAAGCCAGTAAGAATCAGGCCACCAGGATCATGGAGAATTTCTTCAAAGCACATCAGCCCACCGGTTTTAAGATCTCGTTTGAGGGAACAAAAGAGCAGTCGAAATATGCCATAGGCACTCTGACTACCGAAGAGGAATCATTCAGAGTCAATCTGTTTTTTATGAATAAGGATGACAAACGACTGATCTATTACCTTAGCATTGAAAAAGAATCACAGTATGAACTCAATCCATGACCTAGATGAGGCCATCGACCGGTGGTTTGAAGAGGACATCCGGGATGGAGACCACACCACCTTAAGCACCATTACATTCGACGCAAGCGGTTCAGCAGAGCTACTGGTAAAAGAAGAAGGCATCATTGCAGGTGTTGATGTTGCCCAACGCATATTTAAACGATTTGATCCTCAAATTGAATTTGAGCTCTTAATATCGGATGGAAGTGCCATAAGCCCGGGTGATGTGGCGTTTAGAGTGTCGGGCAGGGTGCATTCCCTGCTTCAGTGCGAAAGACTGGTATTGAATGTGATGCAACGCATGAGTGGAATTGCCACCACCACTTATTCCTATGTAAAATTACTGGAAGGGACCGGGACACAGATCCTTGATACCAGGAAAACTACCCCGGGAATTCGCATGCTTGAAAAATATGCGATCAGATTGGGTAAGGGCGTTAATCACCGCTTCGGACTCTATGATATGATCCTGATCAAGGACAATCACATCGACTTTGCCGGCGGGATAGAACAGGCCATCACCGGTACTAAAAAATACCTTGAAGAGAAATCACTGAAGCTGGATATCATTGTGGAAGCACGTTCTTTGGGGGATATTAAAAAGGTGCTGGCCCTGAGTGGCATCCGTAGGATCTTACTCGATAATTTCTCCGTGGAGCTAACCCGGGAAGCTGTTCACCTCATCAACCGTCGGGTGGAAACAGAGTCATCCGGGGGGATAACCTGGGAGACCATCAGGTCCTATGCAGAGTGCGGAGTGGATTATATATCTGTGGGGGCCCTGACACACCAGATTAAGAGCCTGGATCTTAGTTTTAAGAAAGTGGATTAGTGGCTGCGCCACGTTAATGGGTTAATGGGTTAATGGGTTAATGGGTTAATGGGTTAATGGGTTAATGGGTTAGATGAGATGAGATGAGTGGCGGGGATTTTGGGGAAATACGCAGGGAGTACAGCAGGGAGCAGCTGGATGAATCAAAACTTCCGGATGATCCGTTTGCGCTTTTTGCTTCCTGGGTGAACGATGCCAGGGATTCAGGAACTATCGATCCCACGGCCATGACCCTGTCCACCGTAGACCAGGATGGAAATCCCTCTTCCCGCATCGTCCTGCTGAAAAAGATCGAATCCGGGAGCATGCTTTTTTTTACAAGTTATGGGAGTCGGAAAGCAAATGAAATCGCCACAGGATCAAAGGTGGCCATACACTTTTACTGGCCTGAACTGGAACGCCAGGTGAGGTTTGCCGGAACGGCCCGCATGATTCCTGAAACAGAATCGGATCGGTACTTCCAGGAGAGACCCTATGAAAGTAAGATCGCAGCACGGGTATCTCCACAGAGCCGGGAAGTTCCGGGCAGATCCTACCTGGAGGAAGCCTTCCGGGAGCAACTGAAAAAATATAAGAAAACCGATCACATCCCCCGGCCCTCAGATTGGGGTGGATATGCCATTACACCTGTGCGAATTGAGTTCTGGCAGGGTGGAAAACATCGGTTACATGACAGAATTGAGTATGCCCTGAACGGGAATAGGTGGAGCCGGGTCAGGCTTGCGCCCTGAGTTTTTCAATCTGTGCTTCAAGCACACCTATTTTCACCTCCGCATCACCCATTTTTTGCCGCTCCTTCTCCACCACCTGGGCCGGAGCATTCTGAACAAATCGCTCATTGCTCAACTTTTTCTGAACACTCTTCAGAAAACCCTCGGTATACTCCAATTCCGACTGAAGCTTCACAAGCTCCTCTTCTCTATTCACCATATCACCCACAGGAACGAAATACTCCACGTTCTTTACAATAAATGAAATGGAATCGCCTGGATCTTCTGATACCTGCGTTACTTCAGATAAATTAGCAAGCTTTTTAATCACAGGCTCGAGACTCTCCTGATAATTGTCGTTTTCAGAAGTGCGTATCATCAGCTCTAGTAACTCCTTCGGAGGAATGTTCTTATCCTTGCGGATGCTTCGAACATTTGTCACTACCTCTTTCAAATCTTCAAACTGACCAATCAGCTTCTTGTTATAATTCTCCGGAGCTGGCATGGGCGATACCATCAGGCTCTCCCCTGTTTTTCTCTCGGTGATAAGCTGCCATATTTCCTCCGTGATAAACGGCATAAACGGATGCAGCATATGGAGCAACTGATCGATAAATCCAATGGTGCGCTGGTAGGTAATCCCGTCTATGGGTGCTTCATAAGCTGGCTTAATGGTCTCCAGGTACCAGGAGCTGAATTCATCCCAGAAGAGTTTGTACACGATCATTAAAGCATCGGAAATCCGGTACTTCTTAAACTGATCCTCAACCTTCTTAAAAGCCCGGTTCAGTTTGGCTTCAAACCAATCCCCTGCCCTGGCAGAGTGATCAGGCTGTTCTATTTTCAAATCCACTTCCCAGCTCATAATCAACCGGAAGGCATTCCAGATTTTGTTGCTGAAGTTGCGCCCCTGCTCGGTAAGGCCTTCATCAAATAGCAGATCATTCCCTGCTGGTGCACACAACAGCATGCCTACCCTCACCCCATCGGCACTGTATTTTTTCATCAGTTCGATAGGATCGGGTGAATTACCCAGGGATTTGGACATCTTCCGACGTTTGCTGTCGCGGACCATCCCGGTCAGGTATACAGAGTTAAAAGGCTTTTCATCCCTGTACTCATATCCGGCGATGATCATCCGGGCCACCCAGAAAAAGAGAATATCGGGAGCAGTCACCAGGTCATTGGTGGGATAGTAATAATTAATATCCTCATTTTGTGGATAACGAATTCCATCGAAAACCGAAATGGGCCATAACCAGGAGGAGAACCAGGTGTCGAGTACATCTTCATCCTGATTCAGATCTGCCACCGTTAGGGCCTTTTTCCCGGTCTTTTCCTGTGCAAGAACCAGGGCCTCCTCTGCCGACTCGGCCACTACATAGTCATTGGGTCCATCCCCGTAGAAATAGGCAGGTATGCGCTGCCCCCACCAGAGCTGTCGTGAAATACACCAGTCCTTCACATTCTCCATCCAATGGCGATAGGTGTTTTTAAATTTCGACGGTTGAAGATGAACGGTATCGTTCATTACATGCTCGAGCGCAGGTCCACTTAGCTCCTTCATCTTCAGGAACCATTGCAGGCTGAGCTTGGGTTCTATCACCGCATTTGTCCGCTCCGAATATCCTACTTTATTTAAATAATCCTCGGTCTTCACCAGGTTACCGGCTTTTTCCAGTTCGGGAACAATCAGTTCGCGGGCCTTAAACCTGTCCTCTCCCACCAGCACTTGTGCTGACTCATTTAACGTCCCGTTGTCATTAAAGATATCTATTGACTCCAGGTTGTGTTTGAGTCCAAGTTCATAATCGTTGATGTCATGGGCGGGGGTAATCTTTAGAGCCCCTGTACCGAACTCACGATCCACATAGTCATCCACAATGATGGGTATAGAACGGTTTATAAGTGGCACAAGTACCCTTTTCCCATGGAATTTACTGAAACGTTCATCTTCGGGATGAACACATACCGCTGTATCTCCCAGAATGGTTTCGGGCCGGGTGGTGGCAATGGTAATAAATTCATCGGCTCCTTCCACCTGGTATTTTAAATAATAGAGTTTGGATTTGACTTCCCGATGGTTCACCTCTTCATCGGAAACCGCGGTAAGGGCCTGTGGATCCCAGTTAACCATTCTGACCCCCCGGTAGATCTTCCCTTTTTTAAACAGGTCCACAAAAACCTTGATCACACTTTCGGAGAGTGCTTGATCCATGGTAAAACGGGTACGCTCCCAATCACAGGATGCACCCAGCTTTTTTAGCTGTTCCAGGATGATCCCACCATGTTTCTCTTTCCACTCCCAGGCATGAGTCATGAATTCTTCCCGGGTCAGGTCAGTTTTCTTAATGCCCTGCTCTGAGAGTTTATTCACCACCCTGGCCTCAGTGGCGATGGAAGCATGATCGGTTCCTGGCACCCAGAGAGCATTCTTCCCCTGCATACGGGCCCTGCGAATAAGCACATCCTGCAGGGTATTGTTGAGCATATGTCCCATATGCAACATTCCTGTCACATTGGGAGGTGGAATTACTATACAATAAGGTTCACGGTCATCGGGTGTAGATCTGAAAAAATTCTGCTCCATCCAGAAGGAGTACCATTTGTCCTCCACTTGGGCAGGGTCATATTTGGAAGGAATGTTTATTTCGCTCATATAATAAGTGCTTTCTCTCTGTTTTTAGTCGAGTGCAAAAATAGTAAAAAATAGTCTGCTGGGTATTTCACCGGCCTCTAAATGCCATTCACCGATTTTTAGGAAATTTTTACTCTGAAAACTAAGAAAACTAAAATAGTTTTCATATACTTGCCGAAAATATGGGGACTGTGGAGGTAACAGAAAGAATTATCGTAGAATCGGGTCAACTGTTTGGGAAATATGGCATCAGAAGCATGACCATGGATGCCCTTGCTGAGAAGATGGGCATATCCAAACGGACTATTTATGAACGATTTAAAGACAAGGATACCCTGCTCCTGGAGGTGATTAAGTATTATAAAAAGCAGTCTTCCGACCAGGCACTTGTGATTTTGGATGAAGCTGATAACGCCATTGAGGCCATGTTCAGAATCATGAAATTGACCATTAGCCAGATTGAACAGTTGAATCCTGTTTTCTTCAATGATTTCAGGAAATACCATATGAAGGTATTTAATATGCTTGCCGGAGCGGGATCCATGAGAGATTATTCCATCACCCGAAAATTACTGGAAACCGGAGTAAAACAGAAAATATTTCGAGAAGAGCTAAGCCTCGAAATTGTGAACCTCACACTCCATCAGTTGTTCGATCTATTTGGTCACGAGAGCAAACTGGTGGATGCCGGATACCACAGGAAAGAGATGTTTGATCACATCATGATTCCCTATTACAGGGGAATCTCAACAGAAAAAGGAGTTGCACTACTTGAGGATTGCAAAAGTATATTGGATTAAAAGAGAAACAGATATGAAAAACAGAATGAGTAAAACCATATTCACTATACTCCTGGCCATGGGAATCTTGCTGCCCGGTATTGGCCAGGAGCCAGCCGGTGAACTGGTTCTGGACCTGCAGGGTGCCGTTAACTATGCCCTGGAATATAATAAAGCTCTAAAGAACTCCCGACTTGAGGTAGACCGATCCGATGCCAGTATCTGGGAAGCCATATCACAAGGGCTTCCGCAGGTGGACGGAGCCATGGATTTTATGTCCTATTTCAACTACGAACTAGAATTTTCATTTGGAGGAGGGGGGTTTCCTGACTTCTCGGATGAACAGTTATTGCAAGCCCTGGACCAGACCATGAGCGCATTTCCCGGAACGACGCCAACTGATATATACAGGCACACTGCAGGGAATTATTATGATGGAGTGTTGCAATCCATGGTACCCCCATCCACCATAGTGCTGGGAAATTCCTCCAGTGCCAAGTTGCAGCTCTCTCAGCTAATTTTCAGCGGACAATACATTGCGGGAATCCAGACTGCAAAGCTGGCCAAGAAGATCTCCGAACAAAATCTGGAATACAATGAGTTGAATACCAAAGAGACCGTGATTACCTCCTATTACCTGGTACTGATTACCGAAGAATCTCTTGCCATTGTGGAACAAAACCTGGCCAATCTTAAAGAAACCTTGACTCAAACTGAAAACATGTTTAATGCAGGGATGGCAGAGCAAACCGATGTAGACCAGATCAGCATCACTGTGAATCAGCTTCGAAATTCGAAAACAGCCCTGGAGAGAAATGTGGAGTTAAATTATAACCTATTGCGTTTCCAGTTAGGCCTTGAGCCTGATATTGGGCTGACTCTTACAGATGATCTGAGATCACTTTTCATTGAGCTTCAACCCGAAACAGCTCTGACTATTCCTTTTTTACTCGATAACAATGTGACTTATCAGATTATGCAGTCCCAGGAAGAGATCAATAAGAAGCTGGTTGACCTGGAAAAGTGGAACTATGCACCCACACTTGCTGGTTTCTATAACTATAATGCCAAGATTCTGACCACCGATTTTGATATGAATCCCAACCACCTGGCAGGACTGTCACTGGCGGTGCCCATCTTCTCCAGTGGTATGCGAAAAGCCAGGGTGGATCAGGCCAAAATCGATTATAGCATGGCACAGACCAACCGCAGCATTTTAGAAGATCAGCTGCTGCTACAGGATAAACAATATAAATACAACCTTCAGACCTCCCTGGATAATCTCTACACCCAGAAGGAAAATGTGGAGGTGGCCCAGCGGGTATTTGACAGCTACCAGAGAAAATTTGAGCAGGGAATGGTCACCAGTCTTGATCTGACCCAGGCCAATGGGAACTACCTCGATGCAGAAAGCAACTACATCAACGCTATTATGGAAGTACTTAATGCCAGGTTGCAACTCGATAAATTAATGAACACCCTTTAATGTCCGAATAACAATGAAAACAATATCCGCTATGAAAACCATAAAGATCACACTGATGGCAGCTGTTTTAGGTACTGCAATAACTTCTTGCGATATGAAGCTCCCTGGAGCTGCTGCTACAGAGACCACAAGTATTGTTGAAGAAAAGGTGCAGCCTGTGAAAGTCATGGATCTTGCTTACCGGAATACAGCTATAGAACAGATGATCACCTCGACAGTTGTGGCTTTCGAGGAAACCCATCTTTCTCCAGCCCTGCAGGGCCGGATCAGATCGGTAAAAGTAGAAGTAAACGACCATGTGAAGAAGGGTCAGCTTATTGTAGAGATGGATCGGACCCAGCTGGATCAGACCAGACTCCAGTATGAGCAGTTGAAAACCGATCTGGCCCGGATGGATACCCTATTGCAGTATGGATCCATCACCGAACAGGCGCACGACCAATTGAAATCACAGGTGGAAACTACCGAGCTGATTATGAAAAACCTGGAAGAAAACACCCTTTTAAGAGCACCATATGCTGGAATTATTTCCGGCAAATACTTTAACGATGGCGAACTGTTTTCGCCCACACCCAATACCCCATCCGGGAAAGCGGCCCTTGTATCCCTGATCCAGGTGAATCCGGTAAAGGTAATGGTTAACCTGAGTGAGCGCTACCTGCCCCTGGTGAATAAAGGAATGAAAGCCACCGTAACCACCGATGTATATCCCGGTGAAGTTTTTAAGGGAACTGTATTCAGGATTCATCCCACCATTAGTGTGGCCACCCGTACTTTTGTGGCCGAGGTAACGATTCCAAATAAAAATGAGAAGCTGCACCCTGGTATGTTTGCCCGTGTGAGTCTGAAGTTGGGTGAAACCGATGCGCTGATTGTGCCTTCAATTGCAGTGATGCAACAATCCGGCACCAATGAAAGATATGTAATGCTTCATGAAAATGGTACTGCGAAGAGAGTAACAGTACAGATAGTAAACAGGCACGATGACCAGCTGGAGATCTCCTCTTCTGAAATTCAGGGTGGGGAACAATTGATCTTTGCCGGACAGACCAAACTGGAAAACGGCGACCCGGTAAATGTAGTGGTTGATTAACCATATAAAGCTTTTGAAATGAGTATCTACGGAAACGCGGTCAAACGACCGATCACAACAATAATGATCTTTGT
>JAOZUK010000677.1 GCA_029938715.1 Bacteroidales bacterium
GTTTTGCCTGCCCTCTATGTAAAGCTTAAGGGAGCAGACCTGCTACCTCACCTGCCCAAGGAGCTGGTTGCCCACCTGGAGGAGATCCATTCCATGAATCTGGAACGGAATAAGAACTTCTTGCAACAGGTGCATTGGCTTGTAGCACTCCTACAAAAGGAGGGGATTCATCCCGTATTGCTTAAAGGAGCAGGTGCCCTTTTGGACAAACTATACCTTGATCCGGCTGAACGCGTCATCAGCGATATCGATTGCCTTGTCAGTGAGAAGAACTTTTACAAGGCTGTAGAGCTGCTGAAAGCAGAGGGCTACAGGAGTCCCCCCTTTCATCCGGCCAGTCTGCCCATGATGCACCACTATCCATCACTGTTCAAACCCAATGAACCTGCAGCGATCGAAATTCATCGCTACCCGGTGGGCAGGCGACAATTGAAATACCTGGATATGGATACCCTCAACGCCCAGCTCTTTCAGTCAAGAAACCCACACCCTCCTTTGATCCTTAACGGGCATAAGCAGATCCTTATCAATGTGATCCATAGCCAGCTGAAGGATAAGGGGCAGTACTACGCCAATATCCCCCTCAGGAACATCTATGAGTTCTACCGGCTCTCTGTGAAGCATGATTTGTCAAATATGGAGATCCATCATCCACGCCTTAAGCGGGTGTTTAATAACTATATGGCAGTGGGAGCCAAACTTTTCTCGCCTGCGTTTCAGTTCCCGTTAAAAAAGAGTCCGGGAGCAAAATTTTTTATGGTCCGGTTCGAACTCAATAAATCCAGCAGGTTCTACGCGCGTTGGAGCAAGACCACCCGATCTGTGGCCGACCTGATCCATACCTATCTTCTTATAATTTCCCGGGCGGTGGCTCACCAAGAGGTCAGAAGATACCTCCAGGTTCGCTTAAGTAATCCCAGGTGGTACCGGCACCACCTTTCAGTTTTGCGAAAAAGATTTTTAAAGTAAACTCAATCTACGTGACTGCATCCCTGCTCCTGGGATATTTTTCATAGATCTTGTTATCCATAATGTACTTTAGCTGCTCCATGGCTGAATGAATCTCTTCATAGGTGGTATAGAGAGGCGTAATTCCCAACCTGATGTTATTGGGCTCTCTGAAATCGGGAATAACCACCCGTTCTCCCACACCAGGATCAATCAATGCTTTACAGATTCTGTAGGCCTCGGCATGTTTGAGTGAAACATGGGAGCCACGCTTTTCTGAAAATTCCGGAGATCCCAATCTTACCCCCTTCCCGGAGAGCCACTCTTTCGAAAGTGAGATCAGGTAATCGGTCTGGGATACACTTTTCTGTCGAAGAGCACCAATGCCGGCATCCAGAACCATATCCAGCGAAGGTTCCAGTCCGGATACAGAGACCACGGGAGGCGTACCAGTAAGGAATTTTCGAATCCCTTCCGATTCGCGGTAATGGAGTTTAAATTCAAAAGGATTCCTTTCACCAAACCAACCCTGAATGGGATTTACCAGCTTCTCCTGAAGATCTCTCCTCACATATAAGAAAGCCGGTGCACCGGGTCCTCCATTGAGATATTTGTAGGTACACCCGATGGCCATATCTG
>JAOZUK010000678.1 GCA_029938715.1 Bacteroidales bacterium
ACTTTCCACTTTCCACTTTCCACTTTATACTTCAAAGCTTGCCTTTGGTGGTAGGCAACCTGTTGTTATCGAGGTCCAGCTTTATTGCCTTCCCCAATGCTTTTGCAAATCCTTTAAAAATGGATTCGATTTTATGATGTTCATTGTTACCTGCAGCTTCAATATTCAGATTACACCTGGCTGCATCTGAAAAACTCTTGAAAAAGTGGAAAAACATCTCAGTGGGTAGATCCCCTATCATCTCCCTTTTAAACTCCACATTCCACTCTATCCAGGGTCTACCCCCAAAATCGATGGCCACACTGGCCAGTGAGTCATCCATAGGCAGAACAAATGCATATCGTTCGATTCCCCTTTTGTTCCCAAGTGCTTTAGAGATTGCCTCACCGAGGGTAAGTGCTGTATCCTCAACAGTGTGGTGCTCATCCACATGAAGATCACCAGTGGCTTTCACCTTTAAATCCAGTCCTCCGTGACGTCCCAGCTGATCAAGCATGTGATCAAAAAAACCCAGACCGGTAGAAATATCAGTTCTGCCTTCTCCATCCAGGGAAAGCTCCACAAGGATCTCTGTTTCACCGGTTACCCTGGTCACCCTGCTTCGGCGCAATTCCGACCTTATAAAGCTGTAAATCTGATCCCAATCATCACTGATCAAAAGAAGCTGGTCCAGAAGTCCATTTGCTTCAAGCTCCTCTCTTTTATCCTCCTTGCCATAAAATATACCTTTAGTTCCCAGGTTTTTAGCCAGTTGAATATCTGTGATCCGATCACCAATTACAATGGATTTCTCCAGGTCATAGTCCCCCTGCATGTATCTCTTTAGCATCCCGGTAAGGGGCTTTCTATGGGGGGAATTTTCTTCTGGCAGGGAGGGATCAATATGAACCGCATCAAATTCAACCCCTTCATTGCGAAATGCTGTAATGAACTTATCATGGGGAAGTCTGAACTCCTCTTCCGGGAAGGATGGAGTTCCCATTCCATCCTGATTGGAAACGATAACCAGTTCGTAATCGGTAAAATTCCTCAGTTTATGGAGGTTCCGAAATACACCGGGAAGGAACTCCAGTTTCTCCAAAGAATCCACCTGGTAATCATCTGGTGGCTCACTTATCAAAGTACCATCACGGTCCAGGAAAATGACTCTTTTCATGGGGTAGAATTTTTATTTAGTTGTTTCTCGTAATCTGACAATGCCTCCATGAGCATCCTGTTTTCAGCCTCAGTGCCTACAGTAATTCGTAAACATCCTTCACAGAGAGGGACAGATGAGCGGTCCCTGACGATAATCCCCCGCTGCATCAGAAAGGCATATACGCTGCCTGGATCGTCCATTTTCACAAGCAAAAAATTGGCCTCCGATGGATAGACCCTCCTTACAAAATTAAATGCAGGCAATTGCCCTGCCATGAGTTTCCGTTCACCCAGGATGGAAACAATCCAGGAGGAGCTTACCTGAAGGTCTGCAAGTTGTTCACTGGCAGCCTCAATGGTGAGCGTATTGATGTTATAGGGGTATTTTACACCTGACAGATAGCCAATGACTTCGGGGTGGGCAAAGACCATTCCCAACCGTATACCGGC
>JAOZUK010000679.1 GCA_029938715.1 Bacteroidales bacterium
GGTGACAGGCCTGTTAATAGGCCTCTCACAAAGTGCCCTATCTATATTCCTTCAATAAGGAGAGATACAATGAATTGCTGAATCAAGGGATCGGGTACATGAGTTAGCACTCACTGCACTGTACTCAGTGGTGATTGGGAAAGTTTTCCTATTTTCACAACTTGATCATCGGGCAATATCTAATTATATGGGGAATTCAAAGAGAAGTGGAGTGCTACAACGGATGTTAAACTGGACCGAGAGGGCGGGAAATGCGCTTCCTCACCCTGCCACTCTTTTTGCACTGTTTGCTCTTGCAGCGCTTTTACTATCGGCACTTGGATACGTTTTGGGATGGGAAGTCATACACCCTGGCACAAAAGAGATTGTACGCCCCATAAATCTTTTGTCACAGCATGGAATTCATCGGATTCTTCTTGAGATGGTGGACAATTTCACAGGATTTGCCCCACTGGGAATTGTACTGGTAGCCATGCTGGGGATTGGAATCGCTGAACAAAGTGGGCTCATTCATGCAGTTATCAGGTTACTGGTTCTGAATGCTCCCGGTAAGATTCTCACATTTGTTATCGTATTTACCGGCATAATTTCCAATGTGGCCTCAGATGTGGGCTATGTGCTACTTATTCCATTGGCAGGAGTGATATTTCTTGCAGTAGGAAGACATCCCATAGTGGGTATGGCTGCAGCTTTTGCAGGAGTATCTGGTGGTTTCAGTGCCAACCTGATTCTGGGTACCGTCGATCCTCTGTTGGCCGGTCTATCCACTGAAGCTGCTCAGATTCTTGACCCTTCTTATGAGGTCAATCCCACTGCCAACTATTTCTTTATGGTGGCTTCTACTTTTATTATTGCAATTACCGGCACATTCGTAACAGAACGTATTGTTGCTCCCCGACTCGGCACCTATAAAGGCCACGTGGATGAACAGGATAAGAGCTTTGATAAACTTTCTAAAATTGAGAAGAAAGGCCTGTTAATGGCACTTTTTACATTTTTAGCCATATTGATTATTACCCTTGTGGGAATGATTCCTGAGAATGGCTTTTTTAGAGGTGTGGACGGGGGATTCCTGACCTCTCCCCTGATTAAAGGGGTGGTGGCCATGCTTTTTATTACTGCAGGTGGAATGGGTCTGGCCTATGGTTTTACAACGGGATCCTATAAGAATGACAGCGATGTGATTAATGGGATGGCCGATTCTATGAAGACACTGGCCACCTACCTGGTTCTGGTGTTCTTTGCCGCACAGTTTGTGGCCTATTTCAAATGGAGTAACCTGGGTATAATCATGGCTGTGAAGGGCGCCAATCTGCTTATGTCGGCCGATATCGGACTTATCCCATTAATGATCCTGTTTATCCTGCTATCAGCCATCATCAATATGCTGATGGGAAGCGCATCGGCCAAATGGGCCATCCTTGCCCCTATCTTTATTCCCATGTTTATGATCATGGGATACTCTCCTGAGTTATCGCAGGTGGTCTATCGCATTGGCGATAGTGTGACCAATGTAATTTCACCCATGATGAGCTTCTTTGCCCTAATCATTGCATTTATTCAGAAATACGATCCCAAAGCAGGTAT
>JAOZUK010000680.1 GCA_029938715.1 Bacteroidales bacterium
ACCCTCGACGTACTGAACAATCTGCAGGGCAGGACCAGGGAGTGGTATGGTTAAGTAGAGTGCTCAAGCAAACACCCTCCGAGTTGATGGATTAAATACTAAGCAGAGAGTCGCTTATGTTTTATTGAAAATCTTGAATGTACATAACTAATTTCTACCTGCTATGCAACCTATTCACCGAATCAATCAAACCCTGGCAATTAGCTTACTAATATTTGCCGCGGCTCTCACCTCCTGCTCCACCGAAAACTGGCCCCGGTTCAGGGGCCCCCAGAGCAACATGGTCCTCACTGGAGAAAATCTTCCAACAGAGTGGGGAGAGGATCAGAATGTGGCATGGACTTTTGAGGTGGATGGGGATAGCTGGTCATCCCCTGTAATCTGGGGCAATAAAGTTTTTGTGGCCTCATCGGTAGCAGAGAAGGTGGTTACTCCACCCGAAAGGGTAGAAGGCCAGCCACGCCCTGATCCAGAGGAGGATCAAAGCTATCTGAGCGAGGTATACCGCTGGGAGGTGACCTGTGTGGATTTGGAAACTGGTGAAGAGGTTTGGAGAAAGGTGGCACACAAAGGTGCTCCCAGGATTAAAAAGCACAGGGCACACAACTATGCCGGTGAAACGCCTGTAACCGATGGGAAAAGGTTGTATGTCTATTTTGGAATGACCGGACTCTACTGTTATGACCTGGAGGGTGAATTGCTGTGGGAGAAAGACCTGGGGGCATTTAAAACCTTAAGGGGCTGGGGTACCGGGTCATCACCGGTGGTTTACAACAACACGGTCTATGTGCAGGTGGATAGTGAAGAGCAGTCCTTTCTGGTGGCACTGGATGCAAGAAACGGAGATGAACTCTGGAGGGTAAACAGGGATGAAGCAACCAATTACAGTACACCAACTATCTGGAAAAACAGAATTCGCACCGAGCTTGTGGTAGGTGGAAAGAGGGCACGAGGGTATGATCCGGACACCGGAGATCTCCTCTGGGAGCTTCATATGGCCGGCCACTACAACATCCCATCGGGAGTGGCCAATGAGGATCATCTTTTTATTGGAAATTCGGGATACAGGGATGTCTCCTCCACGCTATTTTGCGTGCAAGCCGGAGTGGATGGGGATATTACTCCTGATGAAGGAGATACCATCAGTGCAGGTGTGGTCTGGTCCATGCCGGATGCGCCCGTTGAAAGTCCCTCCCCACTTCTTTATGAAGGTTTGCTTTATGTATTAAGCAGCAGAGGGGGTGAGTTCACCTGCATAGACCCGGTCACCGGTTCCATTATATATCAGGAGAAGGTGGAAAAGGTGGGAGCCTGCTGGGCCACACCCTGGGTGTATAAGGATAAGATCTTCTTCTATGATGAGAAAGGAGTCACCAGTGTACTAAAAGCCGGAAAAGAGTTTGAGCTGCTCTATCAGAACAAGCTGGAGGATAAATTCTGGGCCTCGATTGCGGTTAAGGATGATGCGCTTCTCATCAAAGGTGTAGAGAAACTGTATTGCATAAAGAATGCAGAATAGATGGAGTGTCAATTTAGTATCTTTGCTGTTAGAAGAAGTTAGAACCATGAGAAATAAAGCATTGTT
>JAOZUK010000681.1 GCA_029938715.1 Bacteroidales bacterium
CACAGATGGCTATGGGTGCACTTCCCAAGGAGACATTCAAGCAGGCCATCTCTGAGGTACTGAGTGTAACTGAATAGTATTAACCCTGGTCTATTAAAGCCAGATTATAAGCAACCGTCATGAATAAAATTATATTGAGTATAACAGCAGCAGCCATTCTTACATTATCATGTACCAATGGCTCGGCCACCGCACTTGAAAGCAACGATTCAGAGTCAAAGGCAGTAGATATGGCAATTTCTGAAAAAGGCGGAGACGACCAGGCTGAAGCAACTGGGAAACCCGTCAAACTGACCAAGCAGGATTTCCTTGAAAAGGTAATGAATTACGAAAAGAACCAGACCGAGTGGGTCTATGAAGGCGACCTTCCTGCTCTGATTGACTTTTATGCTGACTGGTGTGGACCATGCCGCACGGCCGCTCCGATACTTGAAGAGCTTGCCGAAGAGTATAAGGGAAAGATTCATATCTATAAGATAGATACACAGGCCGAACAGGAACTGGCCTCTGTCTTTGGAATCCAGAGTATTCCTGCATTTCTGTATATCCCAAAGGATGGAAAACCCACCATGGCCAATGGAATTGGCCAAACTCCTGAAGAGACCAAAAAAATGTTCAAACAGATGATCGATGAGATTCTGTTATCAGAAACAGCAGCACAAAAACTGTAGTTTGGAAATATTGTAGTTTGAAAATGGAGGGTGTATCAAAAGGTACACTCTCTTTTTTTGTCACCATTCGTCGTCTAAAATCTTTACTGCGTAAATATTTATAGGTGACGTCCTCCCTAAAAACTGTGTCACTCAAATATCAAAAAATCATGCAATTTTCATAAATTGCGATGCTGTATTAACTTTTATCAGATCAGTTTAAAATCACTTTTATGAAAGCCAGACTAATTATCCTTCTGATTGCACTGTCATGTTACTCCTGCAAAAATTCAGAACAAAAACCGCAAAGCCTTTATAATGGATCAGATTTATCCGGATGGCATGTCGATGTTCCTGCCATGGATTCAAATCCTGACACCCTCAATCCTTTCATCATGAGGGATGGAATGCTGGTAAGCCTGGGAACACCTGGAGGACATCTAATTACCAACGATGTATTTCAGAATTACAGCTTATTAATTGAATACCGTTTTGCAGGAACACCTGGAAATTGTGGTGTATTGATCCATGCAAGTACACCTCGTGCACTTTACGGGATGTTTCCAAAATCCATGGAGGTGCAGATGCAACATAATAATGCCGGTGATTTCTGGTGTATTGTTGAGGATATTACGGTGCCTGATATGGAAACCAGACGTGGTCCTGAAGAAAACTGGGGCATAACCGAAGGGAAAGGGCGGAACATTAAAAACCTGACTGACGATTCTGAAAAGTCGGCAGGTGAATGGAATACTATGGTTATAGAAGCTGTTGGAAACGAGATAAAGGTTTGGGTAAACGGGGTTTTAGTTAACCATGGCTTTAACTGTACAGCCGACAAGGGGCAGATTGCATTACAAGCAGAGGGGTCAGAGGTTGAATTCAGAAAAGTTGAGTTGACGGCAATCACAAAGATTACAGAGATATAGGGTAAC
>JAOZUK010000682.1 GCA_029938715.1 Bacteroidales bacterium
GATTTGATTTGAAACCAGCCCGCGGCAGCGGGATTTAGTTCAACAATAAGCAAACGCCATATGGCTAGGCACGTCTTTTGCGGGACTATAACCAATTGAATAATGATATGTCCACCATAACGCAAAAGTCTCGCCACAGCCACAAATCGTTTGCTCGGACCGTTGGCATTAATTTAAATTCGAATTTTGTCATGCAATTAGTAGTTAAAATAGTTCTAAAATTGAGGTACTTTATATGAAAAATACATTTGTCATACTTAGAAAGTATATAATAGCTTCATGTCTTCTTGCCATAATTTTTTTAGCAATATCATGTTCAATTCTATCATCTTGTAGTAAAGATTCAGATCAAGACTTCATTGTTCCAAATACCGGTTATGATTGGCCTCTTCAAGAAAGATTATATTGGCCTACAGAGGGATGGGAATCTGCTTCCTTAGAAGATCATAATGTTAATCCGGTAAAAATGGACTTAGCAGATCAATTTGCGGAAAATGATTCTTTGGCGAGAGCTTTACTGGTTATCAAAGATGGATATCTGGTCTTTGAATCTTATTATGGAGAGGGTGGTATGGATCAAAGCACAGATTTATGGTCCGTTACAAAAAGCTATACCTCAGCTGTGCTGGGTCTCCTGATGGACAATGGGACCATTCAGTCCACTTCTCAATTGATGGCAGATCTGATGCCGGCCTATCCCGAATTCAATAAGATTACTTTGCACCATGTATTAACCCAGACCACAGGCCTTTATTGGAAAGAGGAGGGAGCTACCTGGGTGAACTGGGTATTTTCAGATGATTGGGTGGCTCATGCATTATCCCTTGAATCGGTCAGGGATCCTGGAGAGGCGTTTTTCTACAGTTCTGCAAATTCTCAGTTTTTAACTTCACTGGTTTACTATAAAAGTGGCATTAAACCCGGGACACTTGCCAAGGAACAGTTGTTTGAGCCCATGGGCATCGTATTTGATACCCTGGATAACACCATTGTTTACAGCAACTGGAACGACTATCAAACGCCCATGTATCAAACCTGGAGGCAGGATACTAGAGGAATAGAAATTTCCAGTTTCGGACTCTATATGACTGCCAGGGATATGGCGAAATTTGGTTTTTTATATTTAAACAGGGGGGAGTGGGATAATCAGACTATACTTTCGGAGGATTGGGTGAGAACCTCTACAAAAGATCATATAACAAATATATATGGAAGATATAGCTATGGATATCAATGGTACATCACAATGGTAGGAGGACAACCAGCTTTTCTTGCAAGTGGGTTTGGAGGTCAGATTATTGGTGTAGTTCCATCATTAGATTTGGTTGTGGTATTAAAATACGAGGCTGAAAATCCTGTACACCCCGAATCTGGAACTGAACATGATGACATGCATCTATTTGAATTGGTAGTTGAATCGGTGAACAAATAAGGTGTCGATATTATAGTAAGTAATAAAAATGAAAAGTGAGTAAAAACTAATGCCAATCGAGTAGCTCGCCCCGTCAGTACACACTGACAGGGAGAAGCTCTCACACCACTGCCCGTACGGGTCTCGTAAGCAGCGGTTCGTTAAGTTGTGGG
>JAOZUK010000683.1 GCA_029938715.1 Bacteroidales bacterium
CCATAATGGGCTTATCGCCCTTCACATGTGTGGAGTTGTTCCGAATCTGGTAATCAATCTGTTCTCCAGGAATAGTAAGGGTTGTAAAGGATACCCCATCAATAAATATTTCCGTATTGGCCTCTGTGGCCATGATGAAAATTCTTTCACCTGTGGGAACACCGTCAGGATCAGGGATGACTGCATTGGGATTAATCAGGTTAATTTTACCCCGCATGACAATATACTCATGCCCCACGATTCTATCCCCCTTTGCATTAATAATGGGAACGGTCTGGTCCCCGATGAGATCTTTGCAACCTTGAGGTTGTGCCCATACCGAATCATCCTTCAGGGTGACTGCAATGGGATTTGTGGATACGATGTGGCTGCCGCCCAGATGGCTGGCTGCTTCCTGGCTGGTTGCCAGGCAGGAATAGGTCTCCCCTTTGTTTAGTGTAATTGAGAAAGTGACTCCTTCAGGATGGCCTCCCACCAGGTCTGAGGTGGGGGTAATGGTAATCACCGTATTATCCTCGGTGGCCACAATATCGATGGAGCTATAGGGCAGGGGATTGTAATTTCCATTCCTCCAAATATTGTTGAAAGGGGTATAAAACTCCAGTCCCAAGGCATTCTCCCCTTTCAGAGAAAAAATATCCTGATTCCAGTATTCATCCTCATCATAGTAGACGGTGATCAGATTTGTGGAGGTGATATGAATCCCCTTGTTAAGTACGATTCCACCCGGTCTGTTTTCCAGGTCATCGATCCATGGAGAGGCATCAATGGAAATGGTGGTTCTGGCTGGTACGGTGAAGGTGGTATCCATGCCTCCATTATTGGCCGGTTGATAGATCCTCACCGTGGCATCCAGTTCCAGGGCAGACACCCTGAAATAGACAGGTTCACCACCAGGGAAAATTCCGTGTCCAATGGTGATTTCAGGGGCCACAAACCAGAATTCAGTATCCGTCTGTCCGAAAATGTGAACACCCTGCATTATAAGTATCAGAATGACAATACAAAAGAATGATTTTTTCATGACGATATTATTTTAGCCTGGCCCAAAATATGATGTATGTTATATACTACAATAGCCGATGCGGCAACCATAAATATGCGTACATCCAGGTGGAATCCTCTAGTGCATACGTAAATAGCCTTGGTTTTGTTATGCTGGTGCTGAATCTTACTATGCTAAAGCTTGAGTACTCAATCGAAGGTGCGGTTTCGTGATCCAAAGAGGAGAAGATGAAACAGAAATTAGGGACCTTCATTTCTAGAGAAGTTAGATGTAAGGTTGTGACATCATGCATCCTGTAAAATGGATATGCAGATTTGTTAAAACAGGGTTCTTCGCTAACGCTCAGGTGCTCGCATAATGCTCGGATTACTCACTTGTCTGCGACAAGCTCGTGATCCAGGGCGGGGGGAGAATCACCAAAATCAACTCCAGGCTGCACCTGGTTTTGTTTTATACCTCTACCTTCAAGCAAGCTTGGGCAGAGGCATAAAAAACAAAACCCGACCGGAAATCCGATCGGGCTGATTTTGCTGTGGGAACTACTGGATTCGAACCAGTGACCCCCTGCTTGTAAGGCA
>JAOZUK010000246.1 GCA_029938715.1 Bacteroidales bacterium
TTCTCTTTATCCTGGTTCTCTTTATCCTGATTCTCTTTATCCTGATTCTCTTTATCCTGATTCTCTTTATCCTGGTTTTGCTCCTGCTGTTGCTGCTCCTCTAATTTTTGTTTGGCATAGGCCAGGTTATATTTTGTGTCGCTATCAGTTGGATTGTTTCTGAGGCTGTTCTTATAGGCTTCAATGCTGGGTGCATACTGGCCTGCTTCCAGGTAGCTGTTCCCAATGTTATGCCACACACTGGCCAGAGTTTCAGGATCTTCACTCTGCTCCACCAATCCCTCGTACTGTTTGACCGTCTCCTCAAACTTCTCCTGTCCATACATGGCAGTACCCGTATTAAATTCCGCCTCAAAGGATTCCTGGTTCAAATCTCCCGCTTTACGAAACTGCACTTCTGCTTCGCTGTAATCCCCATCCTGGTAAGCTTTTACTCCTTGCCGAATTACCTTTCGATCATTCTGGGCAAAAGCAGATAATGACAATAACAACATAAGAGTGGCAATATTAAACCTTTGATTTACCTGTAACCTCATCACTCTACTTTGTTTTAAACAGATTAAGTCGTTGCAAATACTGATTCTTCCTGGACCTTATAAAAAATTCAAAAAGAAGAAATAGCAGGGCAAAGCCGGCAAAATACTGGAATCTTTCAGCAAATTCGGCAAATACATGTGTTTTAAGCTCGGTCCTTTGCAACTGGTCCAGTTCATCGATCAAACTATTGATTCTGTCTCCAGCAATATAGGCCCCATTTCCGGCGTTGGCCACTTCCATTAAAAGTTTGTCATTTAGTTTACTGACTACTACCTGACCCTCTCTGTCTCTCCTGGTAGAATTGCTTCCCGGTCGAACAGGTACCGGAACGCCATTGGGATCTCCCAATCCCACCGTATACACCTTGATTCCTTTTTCAGCAGCCTTAGTGGCTTCTCCAACTGCATCATCTTCATGATTCTCACCATCGGTAATTATCACAATGGCCTGACTGGGTCTGGTCTCTCCCTCCATGCGCTCGTCCTGCCCTGAAGAAAATGATCTCACCGCCAGCTTAATGGCCGAACCAATGGCCGTGCCCTGCTTGGATACCATATCAGGGCCAGCACCCGACAGGAACATCTTTACACTTGGATAATCATCGGTGATGGGAATCTGGGTATATGAATCTCCCGCAAATACAATAAGACCAATCTTGTCGTTGGTCATCCTGTCCACCATCCGGTTAATCATCTGTTTTGAACGCTCCAGCCTGGAGGGCTTTACATCTTCAGCGAGCATGCTGTTGGATACATCAAGGGCAATGATAATCTCCCGGCCTTTCTGCTCCACCTCTTCCAGCTTTGAGCCCACACGTGGCCCGGAGGCTGCAATGATCAGCAATGTGGTTCCCAGAAAGAGAAGTACAAACTTCCAGTGATGGGCAGCAGGCGAAGCTTCCGGCATGAGTGTGTCAAGAAGCCAGCTGTCGCCCAGGCTGGCCAGTGAACGTTTCCGGTGTTGCCAGTAGAGGATGTAACCTGCCAGCAAAATCAGCACTGCAATCAAGAACCAGAGGATATTTTTATGTGCAAAATGAATCATCGCTATGGTATTATTCTAAATACGGTGTATCTCATCAGGATCTCACCCAGTAACAACAGCAAAGCCGCAAGTAGGAAGGGGAAATACTCCTCCTTTTTCTTACTGAAGTGCTTCACATCCAACCTGGTTTTTTCCAGCTGGTCGATTTCCTGGTAGATCTCTCTTAACTTATTGTTATCGGTTGCCCGAAAATAGGCTCCATCGGTTTTTTCAGCAATTTGCCTGAGTACCTCTTCGTCAATCTCCACAGGCATATTCCGGGTAACCGTTCTGCCAAACATATCCTGGACCGGTATGGGTGCATTCCCCTGAGATCCCACACCAATGGTATATACCCTGATACCAAATCTGGCCGCAATCTCCGCAGCTGTAACCGGCCCCACATCTCCCCTGTTGTTGACTCCATCGGTAAGCAGGATAATCACTTTGCTTACAGCCTTACTATCTTTAATTCGGTTTACAGCAGTGGCCAATCCCATGCCAATGGCGGTCCCGTCTTCAATAACTCCAAAATCGATCTCCTTTAAAAAATTGACCACCACGGCCCTGTCTGTGGTCATGGGACACTGGGTAAAACTTTCTCCTGCAAAAACAACCAGTCCGAATCGATCATCCTGTCGGGCATTGACAAACTCAATTCCTACATTTTTTGAGGCTTCCAGCCGGTTGGGTTTGAAGTCCATGGCCCTCATGCTGCCAGATACATCCATACACAAGACAATATCGATTCCTTCAGTGGTTACCTGTTCCCACTTATTGGAAGATTGCGGACGAGCCAGCACAACCACAAGTAATGCCACCACAGCCAGCCTCAGCAAAAAAAGCACATGCCTGAGCCAGATCCTTGATGAACCCATACGTTCGTCCAGGTTTTCAAATCCTGAAAGCTTCATTGCAGCTGTACTTCTTCTCCCTCTCCACAGGTACCAGGCCACCATCAATGGCAGAACTATCAGTCCATAAAAGAAAGCCGGGTATGCAAATTCTATGCTATTCATTCCCTAATTCCTCCACTATTTCTTCAGGCTCTGTCTTAACGAATAACGGGTAGGTTTTTTGAACAAACAGATAAGCGTTGTTCAGGTTGGTCTGATTGTCGACCGGAAGCGGATCTTCCCTGGCAAACTTAACCAGATCGGCCAGCTCAAGTAATTCTTTCAGCATCTCATCCAGCAGGCTGTCTTCCCTGTTTGATTTTTTGAATGCCTTCATGATCTCGTGCGAGGTTTGTTCCATGGCAGGAATCCCATACTGACGTTCGATATATTGACGGGAAACTTCGGTTAATCTGGTGTAGTATAATTTCACCTGTCCCTTCTCCCAAATTTTCTCCTCCTTCAGCTTATCCAGCTCCCTGAAAGCAATTACATGAGCAGGCTCCAGGGGTATGTGCGGAACACCTTCGGATCCCTCCTTTGTGCGACCATACTTCCTGATCAGATAAATGATTGCCATCATAAGAAGCAGTGCACCGATCCCCACTCCAGCCCATGGGAGCACCTCTTTAAAAGAGAGGGGTGTATTGATGGGTGGTTTGATTGGCATGATTTGCTGGGCTGTATCTACCACAGGCTCAAACACGCTGATCATCAGCGGCATACTAAGTGCCGTATCGGATATATTGCCTGTTGAATAAATCACTCTCTGTGTGGGCACCATTTGCATACCGGATTCAAAACCTGTGATCATGTAGCGGTGATTTACGACCCTACTTCCCTCCGCAGTGGTTGTATCTGCTGAGAGAAGATAGAGAACCTCCAGGTTCCTGCTTAACGTATCGCTTATAACTGGCAGGATGAAATCCACATGGTCGTCTGCTTCCACATGCAGGGTATAGACCACCTGGTCGCCTATCATCATTGAATCGGAACTTACACTGGATTGGACACTGATAAGCTGCCCATTCAATGCTGAAGTCAGCAAGTACAGAAAGGATGATATGAAAAGTAATAATCTGGACTTCATGTTATCTCTTCTTGAATAGCCTCATTATTGGTTTCACATAATCGGCACCGGTCTGTAGCGATACATGATCCACACCAGCCCTGGTAAATATCTCTTTCATCATCTCCAAATGACTTTCCCATTTCATGGCATAACTCTCTCTGACCCTGTTCCTGGATGTGTCAATCCACCTCTCTCTACCCGTTTCTGCATCCAGTACCCTGATCAATCCAACCGACGGAATAACTGTTTCTCTTTGGTCGAATATGTGCAGCGCTGCCACATCGTGCTTGTTATTGGCCACCTGGAGCGACCGGGCATAGCCTTTATCCCGGAAATCGGAGATAAGGAAGGCCGTACAACGTTTCTTTATGGCATTGGTCAGAAATCTAAGGCTTTCAGAAATATCTGTTCCATTGCTCTGGGGTTGAAAGTTCAGCAATTCGCGAATGATACGAAGAATATGTTTTCGGCCTTTCTGGGGAGGTATAAACTTCTCGATGCGGTCGCTGAACATTATTACCCCGATTTTATCGTTGTTTTCGATTGCAGAAAACGAAAGAACAGCAGCAATCTCAGTAATCAGATTGCGCTTAAGCTGCTCCTGGGTGCCAAAATCACCTGATGCACTTACATCGATGAGCAACATCACCGTTAACTCCCTCTCCTCTTCAAAAACTTTTACAAAGGGATGGTTAAAGCGGGCTGTGACATTCCAGTCAATGGACCTTATATCGTCGCCATACTGATACTCCCTTACCTCAGAAAAGGTCATGCCCCTTCCCTTGAAAGCACTGTGATACTCACCTGCAAAAATCTGCCGGGTAAGACCGCGTGTCTTAATCTCGATTTTCCGAACCTTTTTTAAGAGATCTTTTGCTTCCACTTATTTCTTTCTTGCTTCCACTTATTTCTTTAATGTCTCCCTGACCGTAAAGTACCACTCCTGTTTGGTGAGGATTACCTGGATGGCTTTATCCTCCTGATGATATTCCCACATAGAATCCCCCACCTTTTTGTGTGTAGAGCTAAGCTCCTCCAC
Organism: Bacteroidales bacterium; assembly: GCA_029938715.1. Lineage (GTDB taxonomy): Bacteria > Bacteroidota > Bacteroidia > Bacteroidales. Next base: position 4,568 of record JAOZUK010000246.1, read on the forward strand.
CACATCATCAAAATCGGAGTAGTCACACACCAGTTTTGATGTTTTACAGATGTCCTCATCTGTAAAATAGAGGATCCAGGTGCGGGTTTTGGCTCCGTTTACGAATTTCAGGTAGTTAAAATGCTGCTTTACCACCGAATTGTCGCGCCTGAACTCTTTATATTCCTCTTTCACCAGAGCCTTTACCTCCTCTTTGGGCAAACCTATTAAGGATTGCCCCTTCGCAACTGTTGCTGAGGCGATTAATATAATTAACAATAATGGTTTAAGGCACTTCAACACTATTCAATATCTCGGAAATTATATTCTCAGTGGTTATGTTTTCTGCTTCAGCTTCGTATGTTAAGCCGATCCTGTGGCGCAGCACATCATAACAGATGGCCCTTACATCCTCAGGAACTACATACCCCCTCCTTTTTATAAATGCATAGGCTTTTGCAGCCCGTGCCAGGTTGATGCTTGCCCTGGGTGAGCCCCCATAATGAATGAAAGGCACAAACTGTGCCAGACCCGCCAGTTCCGGATTCCGGGTGGCAAACACAATGTCGAGAATGTAGTTCTCGATTTTTTCATCCAGATATACCTCTTTGACAATCTCCCTTGCGGCCATTATATCTGATGGCTTGAGGATCCGACTTGCACTTGGAAACTCGCTGGATAGATTCTCCCTTACAATTAGCCTCTCCTCATCCCTGCTGGGATAAGTTACAATCACCTTCATCATAAATCGGTCCACCTGTGCTTCAGGCAATGGATAGGTACCCTCCTGTTCAAGGGGATTCTGCGTGGCCAGCACCAGGAATGGCCGTTCCAGCTTATAGGTCTCTGCCCCAATGGTCACCTGCTTTTCCTGCATGGCCTCCAGTAAAGCACTTTGCACCTTGGCAGGGGACCTGTTGATCTCATCGGCCAGTATGAGGTTGGCAAATATTGGACCTTTCTTTACAATGAACTCTTCCTTCTTCTGGCTATAGATCATGGTTCCAAGCAGGTCGGCCGGCAGCAGGTCGGGTGTGAACTGTATTCTGCTGAAATTGG
>JAOZUK010000684.1 GCA_029938715.1 Bacteroidales bacterium
TGTGCATACAAGATGGCAGTGAGCTTAATTATACCAACCTGGATCAATGCAGAGGTTTGGGGGTATTAAAGGCTAATCAGACAGGCGCAAAAACAAAAGGGATGAATTTACATTCTACTTTTACCGTCACCACAAATGGCTTGCCGTTAGGCATTCTTAAATCACAGTGTATTTCGCCCAGGGAAAAAGGTAGTAACGATAAAAGAAAACCTTCTGCAATACCGATTGAAGAAAAGAAAACTTTTGTCTGGATTGAACATCATCGAGATCTGGTTGAGTTGTCTAAAGAGATGCCGCAAACCAGGTTAATTGATGTCTGTGATCGGGAAGCGGATTTCTTTGAATTGTTCGATGAACAGCGTCGAAACCCAGGTGTTGACTTGCTCGTACGAGCAAGTCATAATCGTAAGATAGAGCAGGAGCCTTTCAAACTCTTTGCAGCGGTTAGAGAAACACCGGTGCAAGGCCGGGTACGAGTACCAATCCCCAAAGAGAGTGCGCGACCCAAAAAAAGCAAGCAAAAAGTACGTAAAGCCAGACCAGCACGTTTGGCAGACTGTGCTGTTCGTATATTACATCTTGAGCTGCCGGCACCAGAGCATTGCGGTAACAAGGAACCTGTAGACCTTTGTGTAGTTCATGCGTTAGAAGAAAATCCACTACCAGGAACTGATCCGGTTGAGTGGTTTTTACTGACCACAATGAAAGTTTCTTCTTGTGCAGATGCAGAGCAATGCCTTCGCTGGTATACGTTACGGTGGCGAATTGAGGATTGGCATCGGGTCTTGAAATCAGGATGTCGCATTGGCGACTTGGCAAATGAAACAGCTGAGCGTTTACGTCGTGCTATTGCAATCAATCTGGTCATTGCCTGGCGAATTATGTTAATGACATTACTTGGTAGAGAAACACCTGAGCTCCCAGCTGAAGTCTTATTTTCAGATATTGAGTTGCGAACACTAAAATATTATGCAAAAAAAAAGGGTTAAAACCACCAATACTTTTGGGTGAAACGGTTATACTTATTGCGATGATTGGAGGATATCTTAATCGCAAAAATGATCCACCACCAGGACACCAAATCTTATGGCATGGCTATCATGAATTTCAATATATGTGTCAGGGATTTGCATTGCTGGATGAAGATGCTGAATAATTCAGCATTATTTGTGGGTAATAGGCAGCCCTAGGAGGCTGTCTGAGAACACCCTTTTCCCCAACTCTTCGTCATCTCGAAAAAATAATACTCACAATATGATTTATATGACTGCGCTTATTTTTTCAATATAATCTCGATTTGAAAGAAAATGTCTATTTTCGGACAAGCTCTTGGGATAGGTGGTAAGTTTTATACATGACGAAACATATTTATGAAAACCTTCAGTAAGGATGGCGGATGGCATAATATATTGGAATAGGCTTGATTGGCAAGGGGACACCAGCATTTCTTGGCCTTTATATCTGCACGTACCTTTTGTGCCTGTTCAGAGCGCCAGATGGCCTGGAAGTCGTAACCGTTTTCACGCAAATTACCCAGAGGACTCTTATAGCCAATAACACAGCAGGGCCACAACTCAC
>JAOZUK010000247.1:0-3783 GCA_029938715.1 Bacteroidales bacterium
GTTGGATCTACCAGATTGAAGCCACTGATGGCAATCGCAATAAGTGGTATGAGCTGTGGGATATGTGCAAAACAGGATTTGACAGCAATTCCGATTATTTCAGGCTGGAAGGAAGGGATGGAGATGGTAATCCATTAAAGGGGGGAGAGGTATACGTCGATCTGGATAATCTGATCGATTATATGCTGGTCATCTTTTATACGGCCAATTTTGATTCTCCAACCTCCACATTTGGAGATAATAAGGGTCCCAATAACTTCTATGCCATAAACAGCCGGGTAGATCGCTCCAGGGGATTCACCTTCTATGTACACGATGCGGAGCATTCCATGTTTGCCGAGGTGGTCAGTCCTGGACTGGGACTCTATGAAGACAGGGTGAACCTTACCAAGCGGACCGATGGGAACCACATGGATGTGGACCATTTTGGATCATTTCACCCCCAGTGGCTACATCATAAACTTACTTTCAATCCCGAATACCGGGTTCGATTTATGGACAGGGCCCACCTGCATTTAACCGGTAGGGGTACACTCACCCCCGGGGAAGTGAAGAGCAGGTTGGACCAAAGGGCCAAGGAGATTGATAAGGCCATCATCGCAGAGTCGGCCCGGTGGGGGGATGGCAGGCCATGGGTAACCACTCCCTATACAAGAAATGATGACTGGGTACCAGAGGTTCAGAAGATAAAAGATGATTTTTTTCCTTACCGGACAGGCATTGTCATCGACCAGCTTAAGCAGGCCGGACTCTATACCACCCTTGAGCCCCCGGTGGTCTATGCCAACAGTCAGTTGGTGCTGACAAACCGGTACGATCTGTCGGGGATTACTTCCATAAGATTGGAAAATAAAAACAGTGAAGGAGCCATCTGCTATACACTCATTGGGACAGATCCGCGACTTCCAGGCGGGGGAATCTCACCCGATGCCCTGATGATTCACGATCAAAGGGAGGTATTCAGGCTTCGCTCTTCCGCTGTAATTAATGCAAGGATCTTTATCAATGGAACATGGAGTGCACTGACACATCTGGATTTAATTTCGGATGAGGAGGATTTTTCAAATCTTGCCATTACCGAGCTGCACTACCATCCGCCGGTTTTATTTGTGGACGGAGATACCATATCGGGAAAGGATCTGGAATTCATTGAATTAAAGAATACCGGTGAAGTGGCACTCAATCTATCTGGACTTACCCTTGATTCGGCCATCACCTATGAGTTCCCTGAATACACCCTGCTGGCACCTGGACAGTTTTATGTAATTGCATCCAAACCTTCGGCTTTCTATCTTCGGTATGGACTGGTGGCATCCGGGAATTATAAAAAGAACCTCTCAAACGGAGGGGAAGAGGTTTTGCTGGCAGACCGAAACGGGGTCCCACTGATTCGTTTTACCTATTCGGATCTGGCACCCTGGCCCCAGGAAGCAGATGGGTATGGTTTTTCACTGGTTTCGGCCTCTGATTTTCCCAACAGCAATCCTATCCACCATTCTGACTGGAGAAGTTCTGGTGCAGTGGGAGGATCGCCTTTTGCAGATGATAGTCAGACCGCAACCACCATAGAGACTGATGTGATACAGCCAGAGATCCAACTTTTTCCTAACCCGACCTCCGGATTGCTTTATCTGAAACTACCTCCGGAAATGAACCATCAGGAAACCACTCTTAATCTCTATGGAATCAAGGGCAACCTGGTTTATTCCCTGGAGCTTCAGGGGAACAGCGACATAAATCTGAAACGGTTAAATATTCCATCGGGTATCTATATTGTGAGGATACAGACTGGAAAAGGGATCTTTACTAAAAAAATTATCTACCAGTAGCAGGGGTCCATCAACCTCTTCCCGCCCCTGTTTTTAAGCCATTCAAGTGGTGACGATAACAGCTCCATGTTTACCGTTGATATTTTTATGTAACGTAATGGTTTAAAATATCGTATAGTATCAGTGGAAAAGTGTTTTTCAGCTATAATTCGATTGAGAACCAACAACAAAGGAGAATAAGATGTTGTGATTTTTTTGAATTATGAGAAGATATAGATGCATATTCTTAGTGGTTGTAATGATTAATGTGATGGGGACGGGAATTGCACAAAACCTGCTGCAGAACCCCGGCTTTGAATCTGCAATCAGCTGGGATGAGTTTTGGGTATTGTCCACCACTGATCCTTCAACACCGAGCGCAGTGGCCCGCGAAATTACCACTGATGCTCATGAGGGGCTGAAAAGCGTAGAATTGAGCAACGATGTGTTCCTTAAATGGACCTACCTCCTTTCTGATGTTGTAGATGCTCCACTCAGATTTGTGGCCAATGAAAGGTATGTGGTAGAGGGTTGGATTAAGTCGGTGGAGAAAGGGAAAAGTATTTCCTTTTCGGTTTTCTGGAATGGTTCGCTGGATCAATTAATCTTTTTTAACGATAATCCGGATCCGGTGACCAATCCTGATTGGTTTATGGTCTCCGATACCATTACGGCTTCGGCAGATTTTAATGATGGTTATCTTAGCCTGGGATTCAGGGCAGATAAGGATGGAGCTTTACCTGCAGGAAAACTGTTGGTGGATGATTTTTCTGTGACCAGGCTCCCATCCACTAACACCGAAATTACCTCTTTCTCATTTGCCGAACAAACCGGACCGGCATCCATCGATGCTATACAGCATTCCATCTCATTGGAGGTCCCTTTTGCAACAGATTTGACTGCACTGGTTCCTTCCTTAGAATTGTCAATCGGAGCAACAAGTGATCCTGGCAGTGGGATTGTGGCAGATTTTAGTTTGCCGCATGTGTATAAGGTTACTGCAGAGGATGGCATCACATCACAGGACTGGACCGTTACTGTCAGCAAAGCAGCACCCTCCTCCGAAAATGACATTCTATCCTTTTCAATTGCTGAACAAACCGGTCCGGCCACCATAGATAATGTGTTCCATACGGTCATAGTTGAAGCAGTTTATGGTACAAATCTGTCATCTATTACTCCAATCATTGGTTTATCCCCCGGTGCTACCATAAATCCAGGTTCGGGTATTTCGACAAACTTTGATGCACCGTTTGTTTACAGGGTGACTGCAGAGGATGGGGTCACAACACAGGATTATATCATCGTCGTTACGCTTTCCCCTGTTTCTAACCAGACCGATATTATCTCGTTTAGGATTGCTGAAGAGTTGGGTCCGGCAACCATTGATGATCAGCTGCACAAGTTATCATTGGTAGTCCCTACGGGAACGGATGTGACGGCCCTTATTCCTACCATAGAATTATCGGCAGGGGCAACTATCGATCCTGGCAGTGGAGTCTCTTCCGATTTTACAACGCCTGTGATCTACAGGGTGACTGCTGAGGATGGAGTTACAGTTCAGGATTGGAACATCACTGTGGTGGTACAGCTCAGCGACCAAACAGAGATAGTCTCCTTTACCATTGCAGAGCAGGCAGGTCCGGCAACTATCGATAAGCTCTGGCACACTGTATCTCTTAAGGTTCCATATGGAACTGATGTGACTGCTCTTGTTCCCACCATCGAATTATCTGCAGGTGCATCGACACTTCCTGGTAAAGGTGTTCCAGGCGATTTTACCTGGCCATTAACCTATACGGTGATTGCCGAGGATGGGATTGCCAAACAGGATTGGACCATCACTGTGCAGGCTCTGGCTAATAGCCAAACGGATATAGAGAATTTTTCCATAGTGGATGAGATAAGTAAGGCAACCATTAATAAACTGTTAAATACGGTAATGGTAGAGGTTCCTTATAGGACCGATGTGACT
>JAOZUK010000247.1:3883-5591 GCA_029938715.1 Bacteroidales bacterium
ACTTGTTCCCACCATTGAATTATCTACCGGGGCGACAATCATTCCCGGAAGCGGTGTTGCAGCAGATTTTACTGCTCCGTTGACTTATACAGTGACTGCTGCCAATGGAGTCACCTCTCAGGACTGGATCATCACAGTAGTTGTACAACCCAATGATCAGGCGGATATAGAGTCTTTTTCCCTGGCAGAGGAGGCGAGTCCGGCAACCATAAATAAGCTTATGCGTACAGTGTCCATAGAAGTAGAGCCTGGGACAGATCTTTCTACATTGATTCCAACAATTGAGCTTTCTCAGGGAGCTTCCTGTGATCCGGGAAGCGGACGTACCACAGATTTCAATAATCCGGTTGAGTACACCATTACTGCTGAAAATGGAGTTTCTTTCCAATTCTGGTTGGTCAATGTGACTTCAAATGAGGCAGTTGATATTAAGGATAATGAAACACCAACCGGCATTAGTATCTATCCAAATCCGGCCAGAGAATTCGTGCATATTGAATTTTCAGGGAAAGCTGATATTTCTCTTTTTGATATAACAGGCCGTGTTGCAATTACATTTAAAGATGTAACTGAAAATGTGCGTATTCCCGTATCGGAGCTTAATAGGGGAACCTACCTTGTCCATTTGAAATGGATAGACTCCCAACAGGTATTCAGGCTGCTGTTAGAGTAAATGATTCTACTCTTCGAACGCTGCATCAAAGTCAATCTCAGAAGGGGGGAAGTCAATGTTCTTTACGAATGTACATGCCTCTGTGGCTCCATGTTCACGGTCCATTCCACTGTCTTCCCATTCCACTGAAAGGGGCCCCCTGTAACCAATCCGGTTCAAGGCCCTGATGATCTCCTCGAATTGAATCTTCCCTCTACCCAGGGATCTGAAATCCCAGTACCTCCCCGGAGCACCAAATTCTGTATGGCCGCCAAAGACACCGGCTTCCACGGGCACTTCCGACCAACCCACATCTTTCATATGAACGTGGAAAATGCGATCACTGAAACTGTTGATAAAAGCCACGTAATCAACTCCCTGGTAACCCAGGTGAGATGGATCGTAATTGAATCCGAAAGCCGGATGGTAATTCAGGGCTTCAACGGCTTTTCGGGCAGAGGCTGTATCAAAAGCGATTTCAGTGGGATGTACTTCGAGTCCGTATTTAATCCCCAGTTCCTCATAAGCATCCAGGATGGGTTTCCATTGTGAAGCAAATTTAGCAAAGCCCTCCTCAATCAGTGAAGCTGGAGTTGGAGGGAATCCATAGAGCATATGCCAGATGGGACTGCCTGTGAATCCGTTTACCACTTTTATGCCCATCCTTGCTGCAGCTTCGCCGGTTTTTATAATCTCCTCAGCAGCCCTTTGATTTACACCTTCCGGATCGCCGTCCCCCCACACATAGTCAGGAAGGATGCTTTTGTGCCGTTCATCGATTCGATCCGATACGGCCTGCCCCACCAGGTGGGTTGATATGGCGAATAGTTTCAATCCGTATTTGTCCAGAAGTGCCTTTTTGTCATTGCAATAGGACTCATTGGCTTTGTCCACTTCAAAGTGATCTCCCCAGCAGGCAAGTTCAAGTCCATCATAACCAAACCCTTTTGCTTTCTTACATAAGGTTTCCAGGGTGAGGTCGGCCCACTGGCCGGTGAATAGTGTTACAGGTCTCATGGTGAATAAGTATAAAGTGTAAAGTGTAAAGTGTAAAGT
>JAOZUK010000685.1 GCA_029938715.1 Bacteroidales bacterium
GCAATGGGATTGATCTTATCCCCACCCTGTGCGATTATGCCGGTATTGAAGCTCCCGAAGGATTAATGGGTGAAAGCTTTCGGGGACTGGTGGAAGGGATGGATAACTGGCAAAGAGATTATGTGGTCTCACAGACAAATACAGGCAGAATGCTAAGAACGGCCCAATACAAATACAATGTTTATTCCAAGGATGGAAAATCCGGGGAGCAGTTGTTCCATATGGAAAATGACAGACTGGAGAAGTTAAACCTTGCGAATGATCCCATGTACAGGGATATACTTACAGAGCATCGTGATCAACTGAAGCAGTGGCTCATTGAAAACGGGGATACGAACGGATTAAGATACCTGGCTGGTATTTGATATAGAAACTATTCTGTTATATAAATAGCTCAATCAGAGTGTAACACAGTTCCCAATGAAGAAAAAAGAAGAGACCACTGATAAAAAGCCTCAAAGGCTTCTTTCACTGGATGCCTTAAGGGGTTTTGATATGTTTTTGATTGCAGGTGGTGGTGGACTTATAAGGGCTCTTTCGGTTTACACTGATTGGGATTTTTTCAATTTTTTAGCTCAGCAGACCAGGCATGTGGAGTGGCATGGCTTCGCTTTTTGGGATATCATATTCCCGCTGTTCCTGTTTATTGCAGGGGTCGCCATGCCATACTCCATTGGGAGGCGATTGGAAAGAGGAGATGAAAGAAAAGAGATCTATTTGCATTCACTTAAGAGATGTCTTCTTCTGATATTTCTGGGATTTTTATACAATGGGTTTCTCGACTTTAACTGGGAGAACATGAGGTATGCTCAGGTGCTGGGAAGAATTGGGATAGCATGGTTTTTTGCTGTTGTAATATTTATGAATACCAGTAAGAGGGGGCAGATGATCTGGCTGGCAGGTATTTTACTGGGCTATTGGGCAATGATGAAACTAATTCCTGTCCCCGGATATGGAGCCGGTGTATTAACACTTGAGGGAAATTTCGCAGGATATATTGACAGACTTTTTCTCCCCGGCAGATTGGCTTTTGGCAGCATGGATCCAGAGGGCATCCTTTCAACTATACCAGCTGTAGCCACGGCATTACTGGGTGTAATGACGGGACATTTTCTGCGCTCAGAAAGAGAAGGTGTGACAATGCTGAGGAAGGGACTGACAATGGGATTGATAGGTATTGTATTTTTAGGTGTCGGGCAATTGTGGGATCTTGCATTTCCCATCAATAAGAAAATATGGACCAGTTCATTTGTGATTTATGCTGGTGGGTGGAGCCTGATCCTTTTATCCGTCTTCTATCTGATCATTGATGTGTGGAGATTCAAACGGTGGGCTCTTTTTTTCGTCGTTATCGGGCTAAACCCCATAACCATCTACATGTGCAACCGGGGTGTTTTGCGTTTCGACAGTTCACGTGATTTCTTCTTTACAGGGTTCATAAATCTATTTTCTGAACCTGCTCAACCTGTCATAAAAGTACTGGCATATATCGTAGTGAGCTGGCTGTTTTTGTATTTCCTCTACAGGAAAAAGATATTCCTGCGCGTTTAATTTTTAAACTATACAAAGCATATGA
>JAOZUK010000686.1 GCA_029938715.1 Bacteroidales bacterium
ATCTCGTTTTACACATCCCCAACCACCCTATTTTCACCCGCGACCTGGCCAGGTCATGGGTTCACATATATTTACTTTTTCACATTATTAACCATAACAGAATTAAGGAGTATCAATGCTACAACCATATTTAAAATCAGGCACACCAGCGATCTGCCTGATAACACCAGAGCCGGATCGAGGTGAAAAAATAATTCAGTGTGACGAGTGGAGTTTTTTTACTTGGGACTGTCTTCGAGGAATCAGAAAAGCAGGAACACAACAAACCATTAATGAGGTCACTGACCCAGTTGAGGCTATCAATTTCCTGAATGGATGTAAAGATTGCGTTTTAATAATGCATAACTTGCACCTGTTTCTTGATGTCCCGGAAGTAGTCCAGGCGATCCAAAACGGTGTGTATCAATGGAAATCGACTGGCTGTGCTCTGATAACAATTTCCCCTGTTATCAAACTCAATCAAGAGTTACACCCATTTTTTACGGTGGTTGATTTACCCTTACCGGATACTGAAGAACTTCATGTAATCCAAAAGGAGCTGGTAAAACCAGTCAACATCAAACCCAATAAAGCTGCTTCAAGAGCTGCTAAAGGTTTAACCGAGTTTCAAGCCGAATGCTCTTATGCTCTCTCAATAATCCAAACCGGATTTGTCTCAACCAAAGTTGTCACGAATTCCAAGGCTCAGATGATTAGAAAATCTGGTCTTATGGAATTTTGGACACCAGAGAACATAAAGAACGTAGGCGGACTCGGAAACCTGAAGCAGTTTATTGAAAGCCGTAAGAAAGCGTTTGATGCTGACTCAAAAATGCCAAAACCAAAAGGAATACTGTTAGTCGGTATCCCAGGCACTGGTAAATCACTGTCTTGTAAAGCAACCGCTTCAATCATGGGCTGGCCACTGATTCGTCTCGATATTGGAGGATTGAAAAATTCTCTAGTAGGTGAATCAGAACGGCGTATGCGAGAAGCAACAAAAGTAATTGATGCATTCGGTGAAGCTGTCATCTGGCTTGATGAAATAGAGAAAGCCTTTGCTGGAACAAAAAGTTCCGGTGATTCAGATGGCGGTACCACCGCATCAATGTTCGGTCATTTTTTAACATGGTTACAGGAGACTAAAACTCCTGTACTCGTAATGGCCACCGCAAACGATATCCAAAAGCTACCACCGGAATTTATCAGAGCTGGTCGGTTTGACGCCACATTTTTTGTGGATCTTCCGACACCTGACGAACGAAGGGAAGTCTTAAAAATCATGAACCGAAAATATCAGACGGATATACCGGATGATAAGGCAATTGATCTCAATGATTTCACAGGAGCAGAAATTGAACAGCTAGTAAAGGACTCGCTGTTTGATGGATATGAAAATGCCTTTGAACAACTTGTACCACTGGCACGAACAATGCCAGAGGAGATCAAGAAACTTCAGAAATGGGCATACACCAGAGCCAGACTTGCCAATACACCAATAGTCAAGTCTCAGGGTTCAAGAAGAATCCGAACTGAAATAAAAGGAGGTGATAACAATTGAGCCATATAGCTCGTATTGAATTGGAGATAAAGTCCC